>JAGTUY010000022.1 GCA_018224455.1 Desulfosarcina sp. | reverse complement strand
TGCGGGGGCTGACCGCCGAGCACTATCGGTCAATCGTTACAAAGCGGGACGAGTACGAATCGATTTTTCAGGATCTCATTCGCCAGGGCACGGATGAAAGGGTGTTTGCCGATGTGGACGTCAAGATCCTGTCGTATGCGATTTTGACCCTGTGTACGGCCGGCGCGACCTGGTACAACCCCAAGGGGCGATTGACGGTGGATGAAATCGCCGACATCTATGAAAATTTTATTATCAGCGGGTTGAAGCAGGGCCGCTTCGAACGCCCTGCCGGCTGCTGAAAAGGATATCTTCACCGGTACCGAAATGAGGCCGATGCCACATCGATAGGTGTGGCAACGCCGCCCCCGCTGCTGCGGAAAGGAGGTCGTCGTGGATTTTGATTTGACCAGAGAACAGGAAATGATTCGCAAGGAGGTCCGAAAGTTCGCCCAGAGCGAGATCGCGCCGGTGGCCCTGGAACTCGACGAAGCGGAGTCGTTTTCTTCCGATCTCACGCGAAAGATGGGCGAGATCGGCCTGTTTGGTATGTTTGTCGCTGAGACCTACGAAGGCCAAGCCATGGATTACATCTCCTACATCATCGCTGTTGAGGAGATTGCCCGGGTGGACGGCTCCCAGGCGGCCACGATTGCAGCTGGGAACTCTCTGGGCATCGGCCCGCTCTACTACTTTGGCAACGAGGAACAGAAACAGAAATACCTGCCCAAACTTTGCAGCGGCGAGGCGTTGTGGGGTTTCGGGCTTACCGAACCCACGGCCGGTTCAGACGCCGGCGGATCCAAGACCACGGCGGTTCGCGACGGCAGCGAGTGGGTCATCAACGGCTCCAAGATATTCATCACCAACGCGGCCAGTGACATGACCCTGGGAGTGACGGTGCAGGCCATCACCGGCACCCGTCCCAACGGCAAACCGGAATACACCTGCTTTATCGTCGAGAACGGCACCCGGGGATTCAAGGCCGTGGCCATGAAAAAGAAGATGATGTGGCGTTCATCCAATACGGCGGAGCTCTATTTCGACGATGTCCGCGTGCCGGCGGCGAACATCCTGGGCCAACAGGGTGACGGCTTTCACCAGATGCTCAAGACCCTGGACGGCGGCCGGCTCTCCATCGCCGCCATGGGCCTGGGGGGCGCCCAGGGTGCCTATGATGCGGCCTTGAAATATGCCCAAAAGCGCCAACAGTTCGGCCAGCCCATCTCCAAGTTCCAGGCCGTGGCCTTCAAGTTGGCGGACAGCGCCATGGAGATCGAGTGCGGCCGAAACCTGCTTTACAAGGCCTGCTGGCTGCGGGACCACAAACGTCCGTTCGAGAAAGAGGCCGCCATGGCCAAGCTCTACTGCTCGGAGCTCATGGGGCGGGTGGCCGACCATGCCGTTCAAATTCACGGTGGATACGGCCTGATGAAAGAGTACGACGTGGAGCGTTTTTATCGCGATCAGAAACTATTGGATATCGGTGAAGGAACCTCGGAAGTCCAGCGCATCGTCATTTCCCGTCACATCGGATGTTGACCGTTTCAATCACATGTCCTTAATACGGAGGGCTGCATGAACGACACGATACTGCTTACCGAACAAAAAGACGGGGTGACCCTCATCACCTTGAACCGGCCCGAGGTGATGAATGCTTTCAATTTTGCGCTGCTGCACGCACTGGCGGCCAAAATCGCCGACATCCGCTTTGACCCCGATGTTCGCGTGATCATTATTACCGGCGCAGGCGATCGCGCGTTCTGCTCCGGTGCGGACCTCAAGGAGCGGGCCACGCTGTCGCCCGTTCAGGTCAAGAAATACATCTTTACCATCCGCAACCTGTTCACGGCCATCGAGCAACTCAACAAACCGGTGATTGCGGCGGTCAACGGCGTGGCCTTGGGCGGTGGCACCGAGCTGGCCCTGGCCTCGGACATCCGCATCGCTGCGGAAAGCGCCAGCATGGGGCTCACCGAAACCCGGCTGGCGATCATCCCCGGCGCCGGAGGGACCCAGCGTCTGCCCCGCCTGGTTGGCAAGGGCAAGGCCAAAGAACTGATCTTTACCGGCAGAAGCATCGGTGCGGCCGAGGCCTCACAGATCGGTCTGGTGAACCAGGTTTGCGCACCTGAAAGGCTAATGGAAACCTGCCGGCAGATGGCTGCTGAGATCTGTGAAACCGGCCCCGTGGCCATCGAACAGGCCAAATATGCCATCAACTACGGCATGGAAACGGATCTGTCCACGGGCCTGGCCATTGAATCCAACGCGTATTGGGTGTGCATTCCCACCCAAGACCGACTGGAGGGCCTGGCCGCCTTTAAGGAGAAGCGAAAACCGGTGTACAAAGGCTGTTGACCGCATACTGATGAACATACCCATGTGGGCAGGTGTTTGGGTTGCCCATCCACTCATAGGAATACCATAAGGAGGCAGCATGACCGAATATGATTATTGGAAAGTTTTTCCGAGAATGCCCAAAAAGGTAAAGTTAGGTGACATCACCGTGCGGGATGGGTTCCAGCATCTGGAAAAATTTATTTCCACCCGGGCCAAGATTTTTTACGCCGAGGAGATGATCTTTGCCGGTTGCCGCAACATCGAGGTGACCAACCTGGGCAACCCCTACCTGATGCCCCAGTTCAGTGACGCGGAACAGATTCTGGCGCACCTGCGCAGCGACCGCTTTCGCGGCCGCTGCAAAAAGAAGGGCATCAATTCGGACGACATCACCATTACCGCCGTGACCATTCGGGAGCCGGGTGTGGACCGGGCCATCGAATTGGCCAAAAAAGGCGTCGGGCCGGATCGCTGCCTGATGATGGTTTCCACCGAAGAGGAGCACCATTTTGCCAACTCCGGCCTGACCCTGCCCGAATACTGGAAAGAGTGCGAAAGCGCCATCCGCAAGTGCCGGGACGCCGGTCTTCAGATGTGCGGCACCGTCAGCACCATCTGGGGCAGTCCCATTGCCGGCGCCACCGAACTGAAAGACGCGGTGGAGTTCACCAAACGCTGGTTGGCAATCGGCGCCACGGACATCGAGCATGCCGACCACGACGGCAGTGCCTCGGCAGCGAACGTGTACCGGTATTTTTCCATGATTCTCGACGAAATTCCCGATACCTCGGTGCACATCGCCCACTTCCACGAAACCAAACGGGTGGCCTCGGCCTCGGTGCTGGCGGCCCTTCAGGCAGGTATCTGCCATTTCGAGGGTACCTTGGGCGGTCTGGGCGGACAACCGGCCAATTTCCTGGACGACTGCCCGGTGCCGGGCACCGGAGACTACTACTACGAAGATCCCCGCTACGTGGGGTTAACCTGCTTCGAAGACATGCTGGTGCAGATCGATGAAATGGGTATCGAACACGGCTACGATGTGGATCGCGTCTTGTGGCTGGGACGCCAGTTGGAACGGACCGTGGGCCATCGCCTGAGAAGTGAAGCGGTGATCAACGGGCGCACCCTCAAGGAGGGCCATCCCAAATTTGCCCGACCGGGGTTAAAAAAGCTCAAGGAGAAGATGGGTGAGGCGCCCAGCCAGAAGCTGCCCGCCGAATGGGCGGAAAAGGCGGTGCTGCCCGAGCGCTATCGCCCCTGATCGCCTTGACCCTCGGTTGAAACCGGGGCATGATAGGCAGGCAACCCACTGCAGCCAATACCGATCCCGATCGGAAAACCGGGATGATTTATTCAACCAGGAGCATTGCCATGGAAACAGGCGAAAAAAAACCCCACATCAACGTGGACTATTTCGAAGACCTGACCGGACGAATTAAGGATGGCACCTGCAGTCAGCCGGAAGGCGGCCAGGAGGATATCGGTCAACGGATCAAGACCATCCGACAAGCCAAAGGCCTTTCCCTGGACGAGCTGTCCCACATGACCGGTTTTGACGTGGAACTTTTGTCCAGCATCGAACGCTGCGAGGTTCAGCCTCAGCTGGGAACGGCCATCAAATTGTCCAAGGCCCTGGACAGCGCCTTTGGCCGGCTGGTGTCCGGTGTGGGAGAGAAGCTCTATTCCATCACCCGCAAGGGGGAGCAGAAAATCGTTTCCCGATCGACCTCGCTGAAGGGAAAAAAACAGGCTTACATTTACCGGAGCCTCGCTCCGGAAGTCAAGGGCCGGCATATGGAATCCTTGATTGTCCAGCTGGAAGAGGCGCCGGACACGGAACGCTCGGTCCACGACGGTGAAGAGTTTATCTACGTGCTCGACGGGAGCGTCTCACTAGACATCGGGGATGATCATTTCGATCTGACTGAAGGGGACAGCGCCTACTACCTCTCCACCACCCCCCATCTGATTGCCGCCGCCGCGGGCAAGGCGACGATTCTGGCGGTCATCTACGGCGGATAGCGCCGGCGGCAAACAAAAAAGTGGCCACACCAATAAAATCAATACCGGTGTGGCCGCCATCTATCTAAAATCGATTGATCACCGTCACGCCTGTCTGATCGAATCGATCCATGACGGTCAATTGAGCAATGCCATCTTCCAATCCCACCCTCCGACCGATAAGCTTTTCAGGGTGCAGTTTACCGGCGGCGATCATTGCAAACATTCGTCCGTATTCGAAGGCCTGGATGCCGTGGCTGCCCAGGATTTCCAATTCATGGGCAACCACCAGATCCATGGGGACCGCCGGGTGGCGATGCTCGGTGTTGAGAATGCCCACCTGGATATGTTTTCCCCGTTTTCTCAGGCTGGCAATCGAATCGAAGCAGGTCCGGGGGTTGCCCAGTGCGTCCACGGACACATGGGCCCCGCCGCCGGAGCAATGGCGAACCGCCTCCACCACATTCTCCACGGACCGGGCGTTGACCGCCTCCGATGCGCCCACGGATCGAGCCATCTCCAGTTTGTCATCGGAAATGTCAACAGCCACCACCCGGGCACCCAGGGCGTTGGCGATCATGATGGCGGACAGGCCGACCCCGCCGCAGCCGAAAATGGCCACCCATTGCCCGGCACCCACCCGGCCCTGGGCGGTGATGGCGCGAAAGGCGGTGACAAACCGGCAGCCCAGGCTGGCCGCAGTGACGAAATCCATTGACGCCGGCAGGCGTACCAGGTTGATGTCTGCATAGCGAATGGCCACATACTCGGCGAATGATCCCCAGCCGGTGAATCCCGGCTGGAATTGGTGGTCGCAGACCTGGTGGTTGCCCGACAGGCACTGGGGGCAACCGCCGCAGCCGCAGACAAAGGGCAGGGTGACGCGGTCGCCGGGCTTCCAGTTGTCGACCCCTTTTCCGATGGCCTGGACCACACCGGCCAGTTCGTGGCCCGGCACATGGGGCAGGCGGATATCGGGGTCGTGCCCCTTCCAGCCGTGCCAGTCGCTCAAACACAGGCCCGTGGCTTCGACCTTGATCACCACCCCGCCTTCCGGCGGACTCGGATCCGGTAGGGATTTGATGGTGACAGGTCCTTCGAATGTCTCGTAATAGGCGGCTCGCATCGGTTCTTCCTTTGATGGGTTCCAGCGGTTAGTCCACGGTTGTCTCCTATCAACAAAATACCCCGCGGATCAGTGCGGGGTATCTTTCATTCATGGTCGTTGGCGGTTGCGCTCAGCCGGTCGGGGAACCGGCGAATCCATTACAAATCCACGATAGTGTTGGTTGATGGTAGGAGCATTAAAAAAGGCCGGCTTCGATAAAAAAAGCGACCATCATTTATGCCTAAATGGGGTCGCTTTTTGAAAATGGACAGGTCATGGTCTTGGATATTCGCCATCGACAGATGGACTAACGCTGTTCCAGCTGAACGATTTTCGGGTTCAAAAAAATCAGCAGTTCATTGCTGTCCGCCTCCTCCAAATTTTTCTGGAACAGCCAGCCTAAAACCGGGATCTTGTGAAGTCCCGGGAAGGCCTCTTTCTTGTTCGTCGATGTTGATTTGATGATCCCGCCGATAACGATGGTATCCCCATCGTTGACCAGCAGCTGGGTTTGCGCCTCGTTGGTGGCGATGACCGGCACCGAATCGATAAAATCGACGACATCATTTTTCTGGATAACGATCTCCATAGAGATCCGGTTGTCCGGCGTTACATGGGGGGTGACTTCAAGCAAAAGATCGACGTCTTTAAATTTTACGGAAGATCCGCCGGCTGAATCGCGTTCCAGGTAGCCAATTTCCTGCCCCTGTTTGATCCGGGCTTTCTTGTTGTTCAGGGTGGCGATTTTGGGTGCCGACAGAATTTTGCCGTTTCCATTGGCTTCAAGAGCTGTCAGCGTGGCATCCAGGGTGAATGGGGTGCCGGCGATTTTGGCATAATTGAGTGTGAAACCATTGCCGGTCGCCGCCGGATAGTTCATGGCAACACCCGTGGTATATTGAGAATCGCCGCCGTTGATCGTCACCGGCCCCACGCCTAAATTCCACTGAAATCCCAGTTCTTTGGAATAGTTTTCGCTGACTTCAACCACGCGGGCCTCAATGATCACCTGGGAGGTGACCTTGTCGATCTGTTTGGCAATATCCAGTGCCTGGGCGATCTTATCGGCAGTGTCCGTGATGATGATCTGGTTGTTCTTGACATCGACGGAAACCGACCCGCGGTCTTTGGTTACAATCGTCTCGATATGGGGAAGCACCTCTTTGGTTGCGTCGGAGTAGCTGATCGGAATGTACCGTGTTTCCAACGGTTCCAGCGCTTTGATCTGTTCTTTTTCTTTTTGCAGGGAGGCGATTTGCGCTTTGCGAAGATCGTTTTCCTGTTTAAGGGTCGCCAGGGTGGCAATGCGGACGATGTCGCCTTCCACGATCATGCCCAGCTGGTTCATTCTGAGCACCAGGTCCATCACCTGATCCCATGGAACCGGCTTGTCAAGTGTCAGGGTCACTTTACCGCTGACATCCTCGTCGATGGCAAAGTTTTTTCCGCTGACTTCCCGAAGGATCCGGAAGACATTCTTGATATCGGTCTGAAAGAAATCCAGCGCGATTTTTTCACCGGTGTATTTTTTGACCTTTTTCTTTAAGACCATGGCCTCGTCAGATTCAAAAGCCATCTCAGCGAGAGGAACTAGCGCCTTGTCGGCTGTTGTTTCAGCTGGTTTAGTCCCCGCAGCGGCCTGGCTGTTTTCGATGGCCTGATTTGTTTTGGGGTGGGTTGGAGCGACATCGACAGGTCCGATGGTTTCTTCAAGTGCCTTTTTCCAGGCCGGCAGATGGGTCTCATCAGCCGGGGCCGGGGGAACCGAGGACGCCTCAAAGTGAACCAGCAGCAGTCCACCGGTCTGCTCCGTGTAGTAAGGCACGGGTTCCCGGAGTTCGATGGAGAAGAGGGAGAAATCCTGCATGGATGGCAGCTGGATGGGCATAATCCGGTTCACGGCGCTTTCAAAACGGGTTGTTATCATCGGCCGTTGCCTGAATTCGGCAATGTTGGCCTTCATCAGGCGCAATTCAAGAAGTTTTTCCGATACTTTTTGGATATCGTAATCGACCGGGGATGTCGTTTCGATAGACAGCGTCGAGCGTCCATCTTTTTCTCCAAGGAAATCGATGCGATTCACCCATACCTGGTTTTCTTTGCCGATCCTGGCGCCCGTGCCCTGAAAAGCGCCTGAAGGCTCGACAGAAGTAAAAGGAGATGCCTGAACGGCCTTTGCTTCTTCGGTGGTTGCCGACTGCGGGGCAGTGCCTGATTCCGTTGTCGATTCGCTGCTGTCGCTGGTTGATCTGGAGATATTTTTAGGAAACTGGATTTTGAGTGCATGGCCGTCTTGAACGACGTTGTAGGGCGCATCCGCGGCCAGCAGAATTTCAATGCGTGTGGTATTGTTTTTAGCCTCGACTTGGCCTGCATGGATTGAAGTGACGGGGTTGCCGGTGGACGGCACATCGGTTTGGGAAACATTTAAACGGGTGTTTGGAAAATAGAGAACCACACCCAAGGGAAGCGGCTGTTTCACCGAGGTGTATGTCAACGGTTCGCTCCCGTTGATCACAACGTTGATCGCGTTCGGTTCTTCAGATAATCCAATCGAAGTGATTTCCATGGATTGCGAAGGATCAAGGCTGGGCGCACCTGTTTCACGATCAGCATTCTGGGTTGCACATCCTGCAAGAAGAAAGGCAACTACCAGCCCAAGGCAAAAAACAAGTGTCAATCTCTTTGAGAATTTGATCCTGAAGTTGTGCATATCACTCTCCAGCTGGTTTCTGAAGTTTTATTTCGGTATTTTGAAGAACTAGCTCTCCCATGAGGTTCTCTATTTCTTCTTCGACGATCACGCTACCGGCGTTGATTTGCGTCACAAGCCCCGAGTTCAGACCGATATATGTCCCATTTTTAATAATGAACCCTTTGCTGGTGTTATCTTCTACAAGTGCCCTGTTTCCAGATGAAGTCCGAATGACAGCGACTAGCTTAAGCTGATTGAGGCTTATTTTTTCTAAAGGCGTTTGTGGGACTCGTTTTTTTCTTTTGCTTTTGCTCGTCTGATCGACTGCATCTTCTGTGTTTTCATCCCTAAACAAGGGAACGAACGGGTTTAGCCGTTCCTTGGGGTCGTAAATTCGTTTGGCCACCAATGTTTCTTCTTTTTCTGCAACGGTGGTCGATGCGGGCGTTTTCGCAGAAGCGTCTGTTTGCGTGTCCTCGACTTTTTGTGAGGGAACGGGTGTGCTTGGCGCCGAAATCTTTTTGCTGACGACCGGCGCTTTGGATGGTTCTTTTTGATCACCGCAGTTCCAAAGAAAACACGCAACCAGCAGAACCAGGGTTAATCTATTGCCAACTTTTTTGAATTGAATTCGCATGGTTTTACCGCTTCTTCTTTTTCGACTTTCCAGATGTATCCGGCGGTGCATCGGAAGCTTCAATAAATTTATATGTCACCGCCGTGCATGTCGTCGTCAGATTGGTGCTTTCCTTTTCTGGCTTCATGTCGATATTTCTGATGTTTACGATTCTGTTCAGCCCGGCGACACTCTCAAAAAATGTGGCAACCCCATGATAATCCCCGGTAACTGTCATGGCCACAGGAATTTCGGCGTAGAAATCCTTTGTTTCGTCCGGCTTGGGTTGGAACAGAATAAAATTGAGTCCCGAGTCCGTTCCGGCTTTTGAAATACCGGTCAGCAGGGTGGGGATTTCTTCGTTTTCAGGCAATGCCCGCATGACGATTTTGAACTGTTCTTCAGCATCCTGCATTTTTTTCCTAAATTCATTCAATTGCCTTGCATTGGTTTTGGCGATTTCCAATTCTTTTTCAATTTTTGTTAAATTGGCCTTGAGTTGGTCGATTTTTTTCAATTTTGGCAGATATGAAAAGTAGACGAAAGCACCGATAAGGAGTATCAACACACCCGCCCAGATAGCGATCCGTTGAACTTTGGAAAGCTGCTCAAGCTTGTTTAATACCGGATTGGATTTTTCTATGGAAACTGCTTTGCCTTTCTTCATTTCCTCAATACCTATTTAGATTGATCTTTAAGAGGAGCCTTGCGAAACCTAATTTCAAAATTCTTCAGTTTTAATCCCTTGACGGAGGTGTCCTGGTTGATTGACAGAAGTTTGACATCTACATATTTTTGAGATGTTTCAATTCGGGTCATATACTCCGCGATCGTCGGGTTGTCCAGAGCGATGCCGACGACCTTGACATTGCCCGATTTTTCCTCTAACCCCGTAAGCCACATTCGCTTTTCTATGACCAGTTTTGACATGTCAGCGAGCAGTTCAACCGGCGCTTTTCTGGTAAGGTCCAAGGATTTGATGACTTCAATTTTTTGGTTCAGAATAGCCAGCTTTTTCTTTATCTCCGCTATCTCCTGGTTGATTTTGTTGTACTTTTCAACCTGTGCCTTGGTTTCTGCAACCTGGCGGTTCAACGATTCTATTTTGCCGGACAACAAATAGTTGAACCAGGCGGCAACGATCACAACGAAGACAAGTGACAACAGGAATATGGAAACTTGTCGCCTGATATTCTCTTTTTTTCTTGCGGCTCGAAATGGGAGTAAATTAATGCGTATCATTTGTCATCAACTTTTCTCGTTGCCAGTCCCATGCTGATTGAGGCTTGGGGGGCTATGCGTTTTAGAAATTCCACATCAAACCGGTTCTCATCTATGAGCAGCCCATCAAAGGGATTGATGGTGGCCACTTCCGCAGAGGTCTCGACGGAGAGCAGCTGCCTGAATTCTTTTATGTTGCCGCCACCCCCACTAAGAATAATTTTTTTGATTTGATCATCGGGATAGGTTGAATAAAAGAAGTCAAGGGCGCGCCTGATCTCCGTGCACCAATCTGAAACCACGGAGGAAACAATGTCAGAAAGATCTCCAGCGGTTATTTTCTCGGAATGGTCGCCAAACTTGATCTGCTCGGCTTCCTCAATAGAACAGTCGATAAGTGATGCGATTTTCTGGTTGATCTGGCTGCATCCGAGTGAAACGTCTCTCATGAAGACCGAGGATTGACCTTTTAATATATTTAATGAAGTCTTGCTTGCACCGATATCAATTAGCGCAACGTTCTCATTTTCGGCGGGGGAATGATTAAACTCATAAATATTTTGAAGCGCAAACGCATCAACGTCAATGATGCACGGGCTCAATCCCGCCATCTGAGCAAGATTCACGTAGTCATTGACCATTTCTTTTTTCGCGGCAACCAGCAGTACGTTCATCTGATTGGGGTTGCTTTCATTTTCGCCCAGAATTTGAAAATCTAAATTTACATCAGATATATCAAACGGGATGTATTGTTCCGCCTCGAAGCTAATGGTGTCCTGAAGCTGCTCTTCCGGCATGGATTGGACATTGATCTTTTTTACGATGACCGAATAGCCGCCAACGGAAAGGGCAACATGATGACCTTTTATGCCATAGTTCTTAAATAACTGACGGATCGTTTCGGAAACTTGTTCGGCATCTTTTATTGCACCATCTTCGATAAGGCCCGGTGCGATGTCGATGATGCCGAACCGTTCTAGGGTGATTCCCTTCTTCGATTCGGAGAGTTCCGCCGCTTTAATAGATCTGGACCCGATGTCAAGGCCAACGATTCGGTCTTTTTTTCCAAAAAACATGGTTTGCTCTTTTATTCACCAAAGATTTTTTTACTGTCCGAAAGGCTGTAACCCAGAGCCAGCAAGATTTTTCTTTTGGTTTCCAGCCGACACGGTTTTCCTTCTTCAATCCGCGTAATCGTAATAGGAGAGATATTCGCCTCTCTCGCCAGTTCCGATTTGCTCATCAAGAGGGATTCCCTTATTTTTTTTAACGAATTCTTCACCATTTGATCCATCGTCTTATGGCAATCCAAAAAGTAATAACAGCGTTCGCTTTTCAAAGAAGATTGGGGTTTTCTGTTTGTCAGTCTGAACGGAAACGCCAACCCTTGACGCTGATTCAAGACCGAAAAGAAGCTGTTGTCAAGTAAAATTATACGACTTTTATGCATAGTTTTGTATATTTAATATATATTGTGGCTTCATATCAATAATTACCTTTATCTGGTGTGGCGTCGGGTTCAACTTTTTCATTTTTACAATGAACCTCGCTTGAGCCATTATCTAAAGGCCTTTTTTAAATGGATCTGGGTGTTTATTTCACAGCACATTGACATGATCCTCAGGTTTCTTTATATCGCACTACAGCGTCAGCCGGTTGTTAGCCATCTAATTCGGCACTATCAACGAATACTTTAGGACAATATCGATTCTTTTAAAAAAAATTTTAATGCGGTGTGTCCAGTATATGGTGTCAGTATACGGTGATTGATGTGACGACGTGGTGAAATCCACCCCCCATGCATTTTGATTGATCAATCCCATGGGCTTGATTCACCATCAGATACCACAGTTGACCTGCCATTCATTGCAGCAACGGAATGATTATGAAGCCGTCCAGCATTGCAGAACGGGCAAAACCCTTTCGCCTGGTAAAATATTTTACTTTTACCAGCCTCGTTGTCATTTTTATCGGTACCATCATCCTTTCCCTGCTCAACACCCACTGGGTCCGTTCAATGCAATATCGAAAAAGTGAAGACTATGCGCTGCTGCTTATTGAAAACCTGAATCACCAGGTCTTTATGCAGTTTATTCTTCCTGTGGGCTTAAAATACGGAAAAATCGAATTGAGGAATCAGGAACAGTTTGAAAGAATGGACAGTGTCGTCCGCAGTACGCTGCACAGTTTCAAGGTTGAAATGGTAAATATTTACAGCAAGAATGACATTATTGCCTACAGTTTCTCACCGGAACTGGTGGGAATGGAAAATCTTGGCGGAACGTTCTATAATAATGCGCTGGACGGGCAATCATCTTCAAAACTCGTTCAAAACGGTACGTTCTGGGAGATTCTTCTGGGGATTCCAAAGGAGATCAAGATTATCACATTTGCCCCGTTAAGGGCGGAGAAGCCTCTATCTCCGATATCTGGACCGGTATTGGGTGTCGTCGAAATCAGGCAGGACCTATCCAGCGATTACCGAAAAATATTTAAGTTTCAGTTGGTTGTGATTTGCACCATCAGCATTGTCATGGGGATTTTGCTGCTTACCTTGATTTATGTCGTGAAACGGGGCGAGGGGATCATCGAAAAGCGGGCTTTCGAACGGATACGGCTCAAGGACCAACTGGCCCAGGCCAAGCACCTGTCTTCACTTGGAGAGATGGTTGCTGGTGTTTCCCACGAGATCAGAAACCCACTGGGGATCATCAGCAGTTCTGCTGAATTGTTGAAGAAGAAAATGGCCCCGCAGGACAACCTGAATGCAATCGCGGATATTGTCGTGGCGGAAGCGCGGCGCCTGAACAATATCATTACTGATTTTTTAAACTACGCGCGACCCAAAAAACCCAACCGGAGTGCATGCCGAATCGATGAAGTGATTACCAAAAATATCCATTTCCTCGAACATCAAATAAAAGAAAACGGATACGTTATCAGGACTTTTGTCGATGACGAGATTCCCGTCATCATGGCCGATGGAGACATGCTTTATCAGGCGTTTCTCAACTTGCTTATCAATGGGATGCAGGCGATGCCCAGGGGCGGTGCGATTGACGTGACCATTGAAGCGGATGAAGGTTTTTTGTGGGTTTACATCGAAGATGAAGGAGAGGGTGTTTCCGAATCGGTCATGGAAAAGATTTGGGATCCATTTTTTACTACGAAGGAAAAAGGGACTGGGTTGGGGTTGGGGCTCGTAAGAAACATTATTGAAGGCCATGATGGAATGATACGGATTGATAATCGCAGCGAAAAAGGGGCCCGGGTTTCCGTCAAATTTCCGTTGAGTCAGGAGACCAACTAATGGAAACGATTCTCATTGTTGACGATGAGATAAATTATACGCTTATCCTTGCGGCGGTTCTGGAGGATGAGGGCTTTGAGACGCTTACAGCTAACAGCGGCCAGGAGGCGTTAGCCACCCTTTCCGAATCCGACGTCGACCTGGTGCTCACGGATATGAAAATGCCAGCCATGGACGGCATTGATCTTCTAGAGCGCATCAAGAAAGAAGATGCGGATCTTCCAGTAATCATGATGACCGCCCACGGCACTGTTGAAAAAGCGGTGGAGGCCATGCAGAAAGGTGCTTACAATTATATTCTCAAGCCTTTCGACAATGAACGGCTGGTTCTTTATGTGAACAAGGCGGTTTCCATGTACCGGGTGGTCAAGGAGAACCGCCAGCTCAGACGTGCTGTAGAGGGCCGCTACAGCTTCCACAATATTATTGGCAAGAGCAAGGCCATGCAGGATGTTTTTCATATTATCCAAAAAGTCGCGCCGGCCGCGGCAACCGTTCTCCTCGAAGGTGCCAGCGGAACGGGAAAAGAACTGGTGGCCAACGCCCTGCATTTTAACAGTCCAAGAAAGGATAAACCCTTTGTGGCGGTTAATTGTTCCGCCCTGGCCGAGACCCTGTTAGAGAGTGAGTTGTTCGGCCATGAAAAAGGGGCATTTACCGGTGCGGTTTCAATGAAAAAGGGGCGTTTTGAAATCGCGGACGGAGGGACACTTTTTCTTGATGAAATCGGAGAGCTTTCCTCGGCCTTGCAGGTGAAACTGCTTCGTGTCCTGCAGGAGCGAGTGGTCGAGCGGGTGGGCGGCGT
>JAGTUY010000021.1 GCA_018224455.1 Desulfosarcina sp. | reverse complement strand
GCGCAGGCCGGATACGCTCCCGGGTGTCCGGGCATCGCTGGGTATCACATTGCGATTCAGAACGATTCCCACAGATTCCAGTGCTTTTTCAGCCGCCGCACCCTTCAGTCCGTTGGCTGTCAGATCCACGATGATCTGGTGGTTGTCGGTGCCGCCGGAAATAAGGTCTAGCGTCTCCTCGATACGGATTTCTTCTTTTTCAATCAGTGCGGATACCTGGGGGTCGTTTTTTTTGAGATACTGCATAACCTCGCCTCCGGACGGCAACTCGCTATTATTATTTCCTTTTTCGACAGCTTCGTAAAACGCCGAGATCTTTGGCGATGCCGCAAGTCCTGTCTGCGCATTTAGCCTTCTTGGGCATTTACGATGGCCACCTCCTCAAAGGTTTTAATGTCGCACAGCACACGGGTGGCGGCATCCAGCAGTTCCATGGCCACGGCGGCACCGGTGCCCTCACCCAGGCGGAATTGAAGGTCAAGCAGGGGGTCGACACCCAGCCGTTGGTGCATAAACCGGTGGCCGACCTCCACGCTGCGGTGGCTGGCAAACAGGTAGGCTTTGGCCGCCGGTGCCAGTTCGCAGGCGATCAGGGCGCCGGCAGTGGCGATAAAGCCGTCGCACACCACCGGAATGCCGGCAGCCGCGGACCCGATGACCAGGCCGGCAAGCCCGCCGATCTCGAACCCCCCTACCTTGGCCAGCACGTCCAGCGGATCGTTGGCATCCGGCCGGTGCAGGGCCAGGGCCTGTTCGATGACCCGGATCTTGTTGGCCAGGGCGGCGTCTCCGATGCCCGTACCCCTGCCGGTCAGTTTACTAACGGCGATGCCGGAAAAAGCGGCAATGACGGTGGACGACGGTGTGGTGTTGCCGATACCCATGTCGCCGGTGCCCAGCATGTCAACCGGCCCATCGGCCAGCAGTTCGTCGACGATCTCGATGCCGGCTTCGATACTCCGGACCGCATCCTCGCGGCACATGGCCGGTACCCGGGCAAAGTTGGCCGTGCCCTTGCCCACCTTCTTGTGAAAGATGGGCAGGTTCGGGTCGAAATCAAAATTGACGCCCAGATCAGCCACCTTCACCCTGGCCCCGGCATGTTTGGCCAGTACGTTGATCGAAGCCCCCTGGCCCACGAAGTTGAATACCATTTGAGCGGTGACCTCCTGGGGAAACAGGCTGACCCCTTCCTCGGTGACGCCGTGGTCGCCGGCACAGGTGACGATGACCTTGTTGTCCAGGCGCACGTCCAGGGTGCCGAAAATGGCCGCCAGCCGGGCCGATGCCGGTTCCAGCATGCCCAGGCTGCCGGCGGGCCGGGCCTGGTTGGCCAGGCGTTCATTGGCTTGCGCCAACACCGTCTCGTTCAACGGCCTTATCGATGCAATACTCTTATCCAGTAATTCCATAATACCTCCGCAATCGCATGTTATTCATGAAATGGTAGATTTTGGCTCAGGCCAAGGCCGCAGCAAGGTTGAAACCGCAGGCGTAGCAGCGCTGCGTCGAGGATAGCGCTAAAGCTTCACTGCGTGCTCAGCCGAGCGAGAACGCCGGCCTGGGCCGAAAGATGCCGTTTCAGGGTGTGCATTTGTCTCCGGTAATATCCTGGCTGAAAACTTCCATACCCTTTTTCATGGCACAGAAATCGCCGCACATGGTGCAGGTTTCCGATCGCTCCGGTTGGCGGCTGTCGCGGATGGATCGGGCCACCTCAGGGAAGAGCAGCAGTTCCTGAAGATCGTCCCAACGCATGTCCCGCCGGGCCATGGCTGCCTGTTTGTCCCGCTCCCGCCGTTCAGGATATTTGCTCAGGTCGCCGATGTGGACGGCCAGTCGGGTGACCCGCACCCCTTCCCTCACATCGGCCTCCATAGGCAGGGCCAGGTGTTCGGCCGGGGTGATGGTGCAGATCAAATCGGCCCCGTGCCGGGCGGATGTGGCCGCACCGATGGCCGCGGTCACGTGGTCGTAGCCGGCCCCGACGTCCGAGGGGATCGGCCCGAGCACAAAGTACGGGGCGTTGCCGCTCATGCGTTTTTCCAGCATGATGTTGCCGGCGATTTCATCCATGGGCACGTGGCCCGGTCCTTCCACCATGGTCTGACAGCCCATTTCCCGTCCGATTTCGGCCAGTTCGCAATTGATGATCATCTCGGCCATCTGAGCCCGGTCATGGCTGTCGTGGATGGCGCCGGCCCGGATGCCGTTGCCCAGGGAAAGCACCGCATCATATTTTTTCATCAGGTTGCAAACCCGGTCAAATTGCTCGTACAGCGGGTTCTCTTTTTGATTCATGTCCATCCAGGCCACCATGAAGGTGCCTCCTTTGGTAGCCAGGCCGCCGTATCTAAAACCCTGTTTTCTCAGGCGTCGAATGGTGTACTGGTTAATGCCGCAGTGGATGGCCATGAAGCTGAGTCCGTCGGCCAGTTGCTGTTCGATGAGGTCGAACAGGTACTCCGGATCCAGTCGGGCGGGGTTGTGATGGTTGCGGCTGGTCTCCTTGAAGGCCTGATAGAGGGGAACATTGCCCACCGGGTGGGTGGTCGCTGCCAGCACGGCCCGGCGCACGGCGTCCAGGTCACCACCGGCGGAAAGCTCCATGAGGGTGTCGGCACCCTCCTCCTCGGCGGCCAGCGCCTTGCTCACTTCCAGGTCGATATCACAGATATCCGACGACGTCCCGATGGAGGCATTGACTTTGGTTCGCAGCCCCTTGCCGATGCCCACCACCCGTTGACCCTTGCGAAACGGGTTGTTGGGAATGACGATCTGCCCGTTGGCCACCCGGTCCCGGACGATCGCCGCTTCAATCTTCTCATCGATCGCCACCGTCTGCATCTGGGCGGTGACGATGCCTTCCCTGGCCAGTTCAATCTGCGTTTTCATGGGTTCTCCCCTTTGCACTGGAACGGGACAGTCGGCTGCTTGGGCCAACTAAAAAACCCCGGACCGAAAAATAAATTTTCAGCCTGGGGTTTTACCGTCACCACCAAGACACACTTCCTCACGGCAGGTCTTCTGACTCGCGGATCGCTCTACCGGCCGCCCCTTCCCATGCCGTTTCGTGTATAAAATTACGGCACAGTGGCATCGGCGGCCATCGTCCCCGCTCACAGCGACGGGTTCGTCCCGGAATCACACCGGGTTCCCTATTATCCCTTGCACCCCAGTTGGAATGCGGGCACCGAAAGGTTCATCAGCCAATTGCAATTTTGATGTAAAAGAAGCGCCGCCATCTTGTCAACGGATTTCTTTCCTTGGACTTGTTTCGCCGCCTACCACCAATGTCCCAAAACTTCATGTGCCGATATCGCCTCATTCTGTAGATTTAAAAAACGTCATATGATGGCTACTTTTCAATTGGATGCGGTAAAGGTTGGATATTCAATTTCAACAAAGCGGCCCATCAGTTGTTGGCTGACGTTGAAAGTCGAGCCCAAACTGAGTTGGCTGCCGCCAAGCTGGCGCATGCCGACGAAACAGGCATCGATATCGGTGGCAAACGGCATCGGCTGCATGGTTTATCAAACGATCAATGGACCTGCTATTATCCCCATGTAAAAAGGGGCACGGACGCCGTGGTTGGAAAGAGCGTGGGAACAAGACGGCCAAGCGTGGGCCCAGCAGATGAAAGGGTTGCTGGAAACGACTAATTGTAAGGCCATCGATGCCGGTGGCGCCTTGGATGATAAAAGATCAGGTTTTTGGATGCTGATTATGTTCCGTTCACGAATCATTTGGGTGAAAATGACATCCGTAAGACCAAAGTTCAACAAAAGATATCGGGATGCTTTCGCTCCATCGAGGGTGCCCAGTTCTTCTTTTGTATATGGTCCATCAGCTTTTCTGATTCGCAATGACCGATAGGAG
>JAGTUY010000020.1 GCA_018224455.1 Desulfosarcina sp. | reverse complement strand
TAAATGCCCGCAACTGGTGAAACGGTGGTGAAACCACGATCAGGGAACCAAACCCGTGATCTTTGAAAAACCGAACCAGGGCTTGTGACTCTACGAGCGTATTAATTGACTCGACACCCGCTATGGGCACACTTCCGATTGGCTGTAGCACTCATTTACCAGTATTCATGTCACCTTGATTCGAACCTTCAATCGTTTCCAACATGTGCCTCAGGGCGACGCGCCACTGCACGGGTCGAACGCCTATCTCTCGCCATGAAGCCGTACAGTTCAGCACGCTATAGGCCGGCCGCGTTGTCAAGGTGGGGTATTCGGCGGTGGTGATCGGATGAATCGGAATCGGTTTGCCAATCAAGTCACATGCCAGTGCCTCCTCCGTGATGGCAACGGCAAAATCATACCAACTGGCAACCCCCGCATCCGCCCAATGGAATATGCCTTTGAGATCCGTTTTTATGACTATTTTCCAGATAGCCTTGGCCAGGGTGGTTGCCCACGTCGGACTGCCGACCTGATCGGCCACCACCTTTATCTCGTCCCGTTCCTTCATTAGCCGGAGCATGGTTAGAACGAAATTATTGCCATATTGGCTGTAAAGCCAGGATGTTCGGATAATTACGGGGTCATCGACCGCATCAAGGACATTGATCTCTCCCTGCCGTTTGGATTCGCCGTAGACGCCTAACGGACTGCATGGGGCTTCGGGTAGGTAAGGCGTGCATGCGGTTCCATCAAACACGTAGTCCGTTGACACATGAATTAGCCGGGAGCCGGTTTGCTTTGCCGCCCGGGCGATATTTTTGGGCCCGGCCGCATTGACGGCAAAGGCAAGGTCAACCTCTTCTTCGGCACGGTCCACGGCCGTGTAAGCCGAAGCGTTGATGATTACATCCGGTTTTTCGTCCCCGACGACTGCCTCGACGGCTTTCGCATCCGTGACGTCAATTTCAGGCAGATCGAGAGACCTGCAGGCAATGGACGAGGGAACCATTTGCGTGAGGGTGGTACCCAACTGCCCTTTCCCACCGAGGATCAGCGCCTTCATGGGAACACCTCGGCATCCTGAAATAAAACCCCCTTCCCATCCTTTTCAGAGACAAGCAAATTGCCTGTTGTCGGCCATTGAACGTTCAAGACGGGATCGTTCCATCGAATACACCGTTCGTGTTCAAGCGCCCAATAATCCGTTGTTTTATACAAAACCTCGGCAACATCGCTTAAGACAAGAAATCCGTGGGCAAATCCGGAGGGCACCCAGATCTGTTTTTTGTTCTCCGCCGTCAAATAGTCGCCGACCCATTTGCCGAAGGTCGGCGATGATCGGCGAATGTCGACGGCCACATCGAAGATCTCACCGCTGATGACGCGCACCAGTTTCCCCTGGGGCTGTTGGATTTGATAATGAAGGCCGCGAAGCACATGCTTTTTTGATCGAGAGTGGTTATCCTGTACGAAAATGACCTGCAATCCGGTCATCTCCATAAACTTTTTTTCATTGTAGCTTTCGAAAAAAAAGCCCCTGCCGTCGCCGAACACGTTTGGTTCGACGATGAGAACATCCGGAATGTCGGTAGGAATCAGTTTCATGGGTGATTACATTGGTTAAGTTGGTTCGTTAGTTTGATTGGCCCGGTGAAACTCGCATGCTGACCCCTTTGGTGAATTTCACTGGCTGAAGATTGGTTGGTTTCGGGTGCATGGTCTATCGTCTGTGGTTATCAGCTCATCAGCTTATGAGCTTACCAACTGCTATGTTCTGGTTACAATCTTCTCTCATTCATCATTCGACGTTGGACGGTTTATGTTCGACGTTCATCTTTTTAAGTGTCTGCTCATCAAATTGATTGTTTAACCATCATTCAAAATTCACCATTTAAAATTTAAAATTTCTCTAAGCCACCTGCTTCCCACAGCCGGCCACTATATGGAACAAGCCTAGTTGCTGACCCCGGGCCGGCTCTGGTTTTCTATGTCAGGTAAACCCAGGCCGTCATAGGGACCGGATTTCTTTTTCAGTAGTTTCATCAGGTATTGCCCATACCCGTTTTTGCCCATGGTATTGCCGATCGTCTCTAGCTGACCATCGGTGATGTAGCCCGAGCGCCAGGCGATCTCCTCCGGACAGGCGATTTTAAGCCCTTGCCGGCGCTCCAGGATCTCCACAAACCGCGACGCTTCCAGCAGTGAGGCGTGGGTCCCCGTATCCAGCCAGGCGTACCCTCTGCCCATCAGCGAGACTTCCAGGTTTCCCAGTTCAAGATAGCGTCGATTCACGTCGGTGATCTCCAGTTCACCACGATCCGACGGTCGGATATCCCGCGCGATATCCACCACCTGGTTGTCGTAGAAGTACAGGCCGGTGACGGCAAAATCCGATTTCGGATGCTTCGGCTTCTCCTCGATGCCGATCACCCGGCCGGTTCGGTCAAAGGCCACCACGCCGTAGCGCTGGGGATCGGTCACCTGGTAGGCGAAAATCGTTGAGATGTCGGATTTCCGGTTGGCCGCCGAGAGGTGCTTTGAAAGATCATGCCCATGAAAGATGTTGTCCCCCAGGACCAGCGCGCTGGGAAGTGAGCCGATAAAATCGCTCCCGATGATAAATGCCTGGGCCAGCCCTTCCGGACGAGCTTGAACCGCGTAGGCGATGCTGATTCCCCATTGGTGGCCATCGCCCAGGAGTTGCTCGAAGCGTGGGGTGTCCTGGGGCGTTGAGATGACCAGAATGTCCCGGATGCCGGCCAGCATCAGGGTGGTCAGCGGATAATAGATCATCGGTTTGTCGTAGATCGGCAGCAACTGCTTGGAGATGGCGATGGTGATGGGATACAGCCGGGTGCCGCTGCCGCCGGCCAGAATGATTCCTTTGCGTTGCATTATCGTTTTCCGTAGTGGGTTTCGATCCAGGTTTGATAGGCGCCGGTGGTGACGTTGGTTACCCATCGGGCATTGTCCAGGTACCACTGCACGGTTTTCCTGATACCGGTCTCAAAGGTCTCTTGCGGTGTCCATCCGATTTCGGCCTTTATCTTCGAAGCGTCGATGGCGTATCGCCGATCGTGGCCCGGCCTGTCCGGGACGAAGGATATCAGATTGGCTCGGCGGTGTTGATCCGTTGTCACCTCATCGAGGATGTCGCAGATGGCGTGAACCACATCCAGATTGGTTTTCTCGCTGTTTCCTCCGATATTATAAACTTCGCCAGGCCTGCCATTTTCCAATACCGCCATGATCGCCCGGCAATGGTCCTTCACGTACAACCAGTCACGGATGTTGGCACCATCCCCGTAGACCGGAATTTTCCGACCGTTCAACGCGTGGTGAATCACCAGCGGAATGAGCTTTTCCGGGAATTGATAGGGCCCGTAATTGTTTGAGCAATTGGTGGTCAGGGTTGGCAAACCATAGGTGTGATGATACGCCCTGACCAGGTGGTCCGACCCTGCCTTGGATGCCGAATAGGGGCTGTTGGGCGAATAGGGCGTCGTTTCCGAGAAGGCCGGATCATCTTTTCGCAAAGAGCCATACACTTCGTCGGTGGACACATGCAGGAATCGAAATGCGGATTGGTCATCCGGTTCAAGGCCCTCCCAATGGTGACGCACCTGTTCGAGCAGGTTGAAGGTGCCAACCAGGTTGGTCTGGATAAATTCATCCGGCGCTGTGATGGATCGATCCACATGACTCTCCGCGGCAAAATTGACAATTGCACGCGGACGAAACTGATCCAACAGACCCGCAACCACCTGCCGGTTGCCGATATCACCCTTTAGGAAAACGTGATTGGGATTTTTGGCCAATGGCTCCAGATTCTCGAGGTTGCCGGCGTAGGTCAGCCTGTCCAGGTTGACAACAAGGCCCTTGCCTGCCTCCAGCCAGGTGTACACGAAGTTGGAACCGATGAACCCGGC
>JAGTUY010000019.1 GCA_018224455.1 Desulfosarcina sp. | reverse complement strand
GTCTGAAATAGAATAGCACCAACCTGAACGATTAAATTGGCTTTGCCGGCGACTGCGCTCCTCTTCAACATGTTGTGTTTACATAGTTCTTGACACACAAGAAGAGAATTGGGATAGTCGTTTTGTTGAAAATCAATCTCCTATCTGTGGCTGAGATATTCTTCCTGCTGAAAATCAATCTCCCATCTGTCGATGCAGAAAAAAGCATGTAGACCAACGACCATGGCGGATTGCCCTTTACCATTAATACGCAGAGATTGAGGAGGACATGATGTCTGGTGACCGCTCACGACGGACTGGGACGATTTTCTCGGCAAGCGCCCTTATTCTTTGCTGCAGCGCCTTCTTTTTCGCTGCCAGCGTCTCGGCCGCCAACGAGCAGACCGTGGCATTCGTGATGAAGGCGCTTACCAATCCCTTTTTCTCTAAAATGGAGCTGGGCGCCAAAGCCTATGCGAACCAGCACAACATCCCCCTGGAAATTTTTGGCGTCGATCGGGAAACGGATGTCGAGCGCCAGATCAGCATCGTGGAGAACCTGATCGCTCGGGGCTACGGCGCCATTGTGATTGCGCCAACCGACTCCAAACAACTGGTTCCAGCCTGCCAAAAGGCCCTTGCGAGCGGCATCGTGGTGATCAACGTCGACAATCCGTTTCACAAAGCCACCCTGCACGAGCATGGTGCCGCCATCCCCTTTGTGGGTTCCGACAACCATGCCGGGGCCGCGCAAGTCGGCGACTATGTGATGCGCAGACTGAACGGCCGCGGGCGCGTGGTGGTCATCGAGGGCATCCGGGGGGTCGAAAATGCCGACCTTCGCAAGGCCGGCTTTATGGAGGCGATCACCCAGGATAGCCACATTGAAATTGTGGCCAGCGCGAGCGCCAACTGGCACACCGATGAGGCGTTTTCTCTGGCCGTTGAACTGCTCGAGACCCATGCGCCGGTGGATGCTGTTTTCTGTGCCAATGACAAAATGGCACTGGGCGTTCTCCAGGCACTGGATATCTCGGGCTTGGCCGGTAAAACCGTGCTGGCCGGCTACGACAACATCGAAGCGGTGCGCTCGGAAATGCAGCGCGGCCGGGTGCATGCCACGGTCGAACAGCATCCTGAATTGATGGGGCAGGTCGGCGTGGCCTTGGCCGTGAAGGCCCTTGCAGGCGAAAAACTGCCGCACTACCTGCCCATCCCGGTGGATTTGGTCACCCACGAGACCTTTGGTAAAACCATCGCCCTGTCGATCTCCAGTCAGCACAATCCGTTTTTTGCTTCACTCCAGCAGGCGGCGCAGAATGCGGCGCAACTGCACGGCGCCAAGTTGGTCGCTGCGGATGCACAAGACAGCAATGCCAAGCAGTTGAGCGATCTGTTGACTTTTCTGAACACAGACATCGATGCGCTGATCGTCAACCCCACCAACACGGAGACCGTGGTGCCCGGTATCGAACTGGCCAACACCCTGAAGATCCCGGTCATCACGGTGGATCGCAAGGCCGCCGGTGGTCAGACCATCTGCCACATCGAATCCGACAATGCGGAAGGCGGACGGATGGCCGCCCGAATGATGGCCCGGCTCTTGAACGGCAAGGGCAGGATCATCGAATTGGAAGGCATCCCGGGCACCTCGGCCGCCATGGAGCGCGGTGCCGGGTTCCATGAAGCATTAAAGGCCTTTCCGGAAACCAGGGTTGTCGTGCGGGAAGTCGCCGACTTCGAGCGGCAGAGAGCCAAAGCGGCGATCCTGCGGGCCATGCGCCGAGGCGTAACCTTTGACGGGGTCTTTGCCCACAACGACAACATGATCCTGGGCGCCGTGGACGCCCTGGAAACGGGCCAGCATTCCGGCGACAAAGTGTTGATCGGTTTCGACGGCATTCAAGCGGCCATAGCGGCTCTGCAGCAAGGCCGAATCGACGCGACCATCGCCCAACGGCCTGAACGAATGGGTGAGTTGGCAGTGGTAAGCATTGCGCGCTTTTGGCGAGGAGAAAAACCAGCCCCGCTCATCCGGGTCGATCTGGAAGTTGCCGAAAAATAAGAGGGAACAGGCATGTTTCGCACGATCAATCAGAAATTTTACACGATTGCGGGCGTCTTGGTTGTATTGTTCTGTCTCAGCTACATCCAGGTGGCCTATTTCATCAACCAGCAGTCCCGTATGGCCGCTCAGGGGGAACACATCATTGGCGTCGAGAGAGACATCCGCAACTTGCTGAGCCTTTTTTTCCGGCTGCGCTATTGGGAGCGAGCTGTGTTTACCCAAGACATCCCGGATGCCGAACGGCGTTTCGGCCAAATCATGGCCCAGATGAAGTCCCAGTTGTCAACCGCGGGAACCCGATCGCAGGGAACCTTCATACCGCGGGAACTGGAACGCGTCGTCAAGCTCCTTGCAGCCTACGAACAGTATTTCAACCAGTTGATCCAGCTCAATACCGACCAACGCCTGCAGCGCACCCGGCTCGATTCGAGCTACCAATCGTTGGCCTCCTCCATCCTCGCCGTTGGCAGCTTGAACTTTTTAAAACCGTTGCTGGTGGCAACCCATTTTCAAATGGGATACGTCAGCAACCACCAAAAAACCGAATATCGAGCGCTGCAGGTGGTGATCGATTCCCTTAAAAGCAAATTCGCCCAAGCCAACCTCCTGGATGAACGCCTGGACGGCTATATAGATGGCTACCACAGGGTCCTCGAAGAGGATTTCAATATTGATCAACGCTTCAAAACCATTGCCCAACAATTCAACACCACCAGCGTCGCACTTACCGAGCTGATTAATGCCATTTCAGGGCAAGCCGAAACCCTCTTGAACGACGAATTCATGGCCGCCCAAACCATCCGGGAGCGCTTGAAATTCTCTTTTCTGATGTCATCGGCCCTGAGCGCCATTGCCCTTCTGCTCATCCTGATGATCGTCGCGCGCAAGATCGTCCGTCCTGTCCGATCGGTGGCGCGCGTCATCCTGGATATCAGAACGGGAAAAACCGCCTCGCGCTTTAATTTTACCGGCACTCCCAAAGATGACATCGTACAGTTGGGATTGACCTTCAACGACATGCTGGACATGCTCGAGCAGAAAAACCGCCAGCTTATCACCTACCAGGAAGAGCTTGAAGCGAAAGTCCAGGAGCTTGCGGCACGCCAGCAGGAGCACGAGAATTTGATCGATGCGCTGGAGGTCAAAAATGCCGAGCTGGAGCGCTTTACCTATACGGTTTCGCATGACCTCAAGAGTCCCTTGGTCACTATCCGCGGTTTTTTGGGTTTTTTGGAGGAGGACGCTGCCATCGGTGACTTGCCGCGCATGAAGACGGATATGGCGCGTATCGCCGAAGCGACGGATAAGATGCAGCGGCTGTTGAATGATTTGCTGGAACTTTCGCGGATCGGGCGCCTGATGCACCCACCCGAAGAGATGCCTTTGGAGAAGATCGTGCGCGACGCATTGGAAATGGTGTCCGGTCACCTGTTTGCAAGGAACATAAAGATCAAAATAGACGCCGACGGGCAGCTGATATTCGGGGACTGTCAACGCCTGCGTGAAGTCTTTGAAAACCTGCTGGAAAACGCCGTCAAGTACCTGGGCGCGCAGCCGGACCCCGAAATCATCATCGGCGTCCGGCCTGCGCGCGATGAGAGGGTTTACTATGTCCAGGACAACGGCATCGGACTCGCGCCACAATATCGGGAGAAGATTTTCGGACTGTTCGAAAAGCTGGATCCGGCGGTGGAGGGTACCGGGGTGGGCCTGGCCATTGTCAAGCGGGTCATCGAAGTCCACGGCGGCCGCATTTGGGTTGAATCCAAAGGGATCGGCCACGGCAGCACGTTCTGCTTCACCCTGCCGGCCAAGCCGGGATCGGCGGTTTAGCATGCAGGACGACGCGCTGGTGGTCATGCTGGTTGAAGACAACCCTGCCCATGCCGAAATTATTATTCGACTGCTCCAGGAACATTGCATCACCCCGCAGATCCAGCATGTATCAGACGGCGAGGCCGCGCTGGATTACCTGTTCCGGCGCGGCGCCTATGCCGACCGGTTTACGTATCCGGAACCGCACCTGGTTCTGCTGGATCTGCGCCTGCCCAAAGTCGATGGCCTCGAGGTGCTCAGACAGATCAAAGCATCAGAACGCCTGCGCCTGCTGCCGGTGGTGGTGCTCAGCTCATCCGAAGCGCAAGGAGACATTGCCGCCGCTTACCGCCAGCATGTCAACAGCTATCTGGTCAAACCGGTGGATTACAAAAAGTTCGTCGTACTGATTGAAAGCTTGGTCGTGTATTGGCTGACGCTAAACCGTCAGCCACTGCCTTAACCCCATGGTTGCATAAAAAATATGCGAAAATTATCGTTGCTATTTGAAATCATAAAAAAAGATTATGATTTATCCATGCGTTCTGGAATGCGCCAGCGAGAGGAACCTCAGCAATGGCAAAGCGATTCAAGATCTTGATGGTGGAAGATGAACCGGCTCATGCAGAGTTGGTCAGCCGTGCTTTTGAAAAACATGCCCAGCGCTTCGATCTGGCCGTGGCCGGCAGCCTCGAGGAGGCCAGGCAATATCTATCCGCCCACAGCCCGGATCTTGTCCTGGTCGATCTGTTTCTGCCCGACGGGCTGGGCAGCGACCTGCTGCCGGGCAGCGCCCAGGGTGCGCTTTACCCGATGGTGGTGATGACCAGTTATGGGGATGAAAAGGCGGCAGTGAAAGCCATGAAGGCGGGTGCTTTGGATTATATCGTCAAGTCCGAGGTAACCCTGAAAGATATGCCCCATCAGGCCACCCAAACGTTGCGGGAGTGGCATCACATCACCGAGCGCAAAAGAGCGGAAGCATCCCTTGCAGAAGAGAAAGAGCGTCTGGCCGTCACCCTGCGCAGCATCGGCGATGCCGTCATCGCCACCGATGCGCAGGGCAGAATTACCATGATGAACAAGGTGGCGGAACGCCTCACCGGCTGGCGGCAGGCAGAGGCCCTGGGCGAGGCGCTGGAGAAGGTTTTCAAGATCATCAACGAGCACACCCGTGAGCGTTGCGACAATCCGGTGGCCAAGGTGCTTGAGACCGGTGGGATTGTGGGGTTGGCCAACAATACCGTTCTGGTCTGCAAAGATGGCACGGAGCGGGTGATTGAAGACAGCGGGGCGCCGATCCTGGACCACCAGAACCGGACACTCGGCGTCGTTCTGGTGTTTCGCGATGCGACCGAAAAGCGTCGTATGCAGGAAGAACGGCAGAAAGCCCAAAAACTCGAATCGATAGGGGTGCTGGCCGGTGGCATCGCCCATGATTTCAACAACTCGCTGACCGCCATCATCGGCAATATCTCCCTTGCCAAACTCTATGCCAAACCGAATGAGCGGATCCATGAAAAACTGGAAGAGATCGAAAGGGTCGCCATGCGCACCAAGGGGCTTACCCAGCAGCTGCTGACCTTTTCCAAAGGGGGCGAACCGGTCAAAAACAGGGTGTCCATCGCCGAGCTGCTCAAGGAGGCGGCGCTTTTTACCCTGAGAGGTTCCAATGTACGCTGCGCCTTCGACCTGCCTGAAAACCTGTGGTCGGCAACCGTCGATGCGGGCCAGATCGGCCAGGTGATCAACAATATCATCATCAATGCCGATCAGTCGATGCCGGAAGGGGGTGTTCTTGAAGCCAAGGCGCAGAATGTTGAGATCGCTTCGTCAACCCCGATACCCCTCGTGCCGGGCAAGTACGTGAAGATTTCTATTCGCGACCAGGGTCTTGGTATTCCCGAAGCTCACCTGACCAAGATATTTGACCCCTATTTTACCACCAAGCAGAAAGGAAGCGGCATCGGGCTGGCGGTGGCGTATTCGATCGTCGACAAGCACAGCGGATATATTGCGGCGGAATCGGATGACGGCGGAACGACCTTTCATGTGTACTTGCCTGCCACCGGAGCGGCGGGTTCAGCCCAAACAGACCCCCGCAGCGCGATATTGCGCGGTGTCGGAAAGGTCCTGCTCATGGACGATGAGCAGGACATCAGGACCGTGGGCGGCGAGATGCTGCAAGCACTGGGCTATACGGTCGTGTGCACCCGCGACGGGACCGAGGCGGTGGAACGCTATGGTCAGGCGCAGGAAGCCGGCGAAACCTTTGACGCCGTCATCCTGGACCTGACCATTCCCGGCGGCATGGGTGGCAAGGATGCGGTCACCCGGCTACTTGCTTTGGACCCTTCCGCAGCGGTGATCGTCTCCAGTGGGTATTCGAACGACCCGGTGATGGCCCATTATCGTCGATACGGCTTCCAGGGAGCCGTGAGCAAGCCCTATCAGCTCAAAGACTTGAGCGCTGTCCTGCATGCGGTGCTTGCAGGCAAACCATAATCGTTCACGGGTTCAGCGGTTCAAGGGTTAATACCGCCACGACACGTGGCGACTTTTCTTTCAAAGCCCCGCCGGGTATGGTAGTGACCCCATGTAATGGTTGGACTTCGTCCCTCAGCCCGACCCGTGTGCTGGCAGGCAAACCGTAAGCGTCACACCGAGGACACGCACACAAAGGGCTGTTTGTCGATGCTGAACAGCTGCAGCGGTTCATGGACGCCCTTGACGGGAACCGGCGTAAGCGGATGCATATCGACGCAGCGGTCGAGGCCCTGCCTCACGGCTTGGCTGATAATAATGTCCGTGTCGAAATCCTTGTTCAGTTCCTGAATTCGCGAGGCGATGTTCACCGTCTCACCCACCAGCGCATATGACAACCGGTGGTCGCTGCCGATATTGGCGGCCACCACCTTGCCGGTGTGCACCCCGATGCCGTGCCGCAGGGGTGCAAAGCCCTGGCGGGCCAGTTGAAGATTGACCTGCGACAGACGCGTTCGCATGTCCAGCGCCGCGTCGACGGCCCATTGCTGGTGGTTTTCAAGCGCCACCGGCGCCCCGAAGACCGCCTCGATCTCGTCGCCGATAAACTGGATCACCAGGCCGTGGTGGGCGTTGATGGCCTCGGACATGGCCTTGAAATAGGTGTTGATGATCGTGACCACCTCCCGGGGGGGCGTGGTTTCGACCAGCCGTGTGAAGTCCCTGAGATCGGCAAACAGGACGGTCACCTCCTTGAGTTCACCGCTCAGGGTCACCCGACCGCCGAGAATCTCGTCGCGAACCGTCCTGGATACGTATTTGCCGAAGGTGTCATTCAGAAAATCCCGCTCGCGCTGCTGGCGGCGCTGGCGGTCGACCATCCAGCCGGTGAGCAGCGCCATGAGGTTGAACCCGGCCACCTGAAGAACCACGACCGCCATGGATATGCGGTCGGGACTGATGTTGTGGTAAAAAAAATGGGCGTAAACGATGCTGGCGGCAACGGCGGTGAGCAGGGAGGCCTTGAGACCATACCAGAGTCCGGCCAGAACGATGGGAAAGAAAAACAGCTCCCGATGCAGGATGTGGGTGCCCAGGAATCCGTGGAGGGGCAGGTGGTGAACCACCGCCACCGCAGCCAGAATGACGATGATGACAGCCATTTTCAAGGCGTTTACGTTCATGGGCATAGGTCCAAACCCGGGTCAACCGGTGCTGTTGAAAAGGCGTCGGCCGCAAACAACAAATCAACGCTAAATGACAAATTACACCGTGAACGGCAATAATCTTCGATCTTTAACCCTCACCCCGGCCCTCTCCCACAGGGCTCATCTTTACCCACAACCCGGTTTAGAGACCGCCACCGGAGGCGGCTGGGGTTGAAGGACAAAGGCGATGTAGGCTTGGGTGATGTCATCAAGGCGCTGGAGTCCGCGCCAGATCGTTTCCGTACCCGGATCGCCGTCGGATTTTCGGTTAAGAAAGCCGCCCAAGGTGGCGACCATGGCGATTGACTCTTTGAGCGTGGGCGGTGTGTCGGCGACCACGGGCGATTTTCGCATGAACCCGACAAGCGCTTTCCATTGGGTGTTTTCAAAAAACACCGTGCAGGGCACATCCGGGGTTTGCCGGCCGAGCCAGGTGAGATGATGTATCCGCCACGCTACTACCATATCGATGGCCAGGCAGTTTTCCAGGCGCCGGGCTGTGCCAAGCTGGCGGTCCTTGATACGGCAACCGCTTTTCAGGACCCGGTGATACACTTCAATGCCCCAGCGCCGGGCATAGCGAGCCAGCGCTGTCTTTGCTTCTTCGAAGGTGGTGACCGGCACACTGGAGAGCAGCATCCATTCGATCGGTTCGTCAACCCCTGCCGGGGCATCGATTTCTTTTGCATAAACGGCATGGATCGGCACGTCCGGCAGCGTGTTGTTTCGCTTCGGCGCCTTGAGTGTCACCGGGGCAAAGCGAACCTGGAGTATGGCCAGTCTGGCGCTTTGGTCTTTGCGTGGTGGCACCGAGAGCTCGACGGTGCCAGCGCAGTCGGCTTCATCCATCAACGCCCACAGTCTCTGGATTTGTTTGTCTTGGCCCACGACGTTTCGGTTGCGCGACTTTTCGGCACGGATGAGCAATTGGGCGCTTTTTGCAGTTTGCACATACTCGGCAAACAGTTCGTGGATATCGGCCTCGCGGTCGGCCATTACGATGATTTGACACTGGGGGCAGCGCGCCTGCACGGCGCAAACGTTTCTGTAGCTCTCAATCCATTTGAAGCTTTCTTTTTGCTCGATGGTTTTACTGTGGCGCTGATGGCGCTTGCCGGCCGCGCTGGGATCTCTGGCCCAGTACTGGACATCGAGCAGACCCAGCGGGGTGCCATCGGGTGTGAAGGCCATGGTATCGTGCAGCAGCAAGCCGATGTTTTTATCGGCGATCGTATTGATGGGACCCAGGCCCTCGGTCATGGGGTGATGGGTATAGTTCAGAGTGCTGGTGTCCTGAGCCACCAATACAACCGGGTGGTTGGCGATGCGCTGCTCGCTGGCCTCGAAATGGGGCCTCAAAATAGCGCCCATGGTGACCTGCTCGTTATCAAAAAACCGATATGCCGCCTTTACCGCTGCCGTGGTTGTACAGGCTTGCGGGATATTGGCCGTAGGCTTGGCAAAAAATGCGTCCCCCAGTTGCATCAGCCTGTCCACCAGACGTTTGTCGCCCAGGGCCGCCGCTGCGAACTCTTCTTCCATCCAGTCCGCGGGCTCTCGGGTAGAGGGCTGGGCACGAGTGCCAACGCTGCCATCGGGCAAAGTGCACAATGCCGCCTTCCAATCGTCACTCAGCGGATAGAGGTAGACGTTTTTGGTTGTGGTGCCTTGGCTCTGACGGCCCCGTCCGGTGGTGGTGCCAGCAAACTGCCAGTTGGCAGCGCGATAACTGGTCGCTTCAAAACGATCGCGCTCAACAAAGGTCTCTATCAGCACCGGCCGATACGAGTAGCGCTGCTGCCAGTCGTCAGAAAGCCGTTTGGTGCACTGGGCCAGCACGTGAGATGCCAGTTGGGGCACCTTGACCATGGGCGCGATCAAGAAACGGCTGTTGTTGACCACACGTTGCAGGTTATGTTTTCGGGCATCTTCGTTCCAGCCGATAAACGCATCGCGGCAGCCAACCCGCCATGCCGAGGCACTGAAACTGAGTCCGCCCAGCCAGCCGAAACGCTCACTGCAGATAAGATAGCGAATCTGGGCGCCGCAAAGCGGGCCGCGCCCCAAATAGTGGTAAGCATCGAGCAAGGCATTCCAGATGCGCGAGTTTTTACTGACCGCACTGGTGATCGGGATAAGTTCGAGCCGGCCAAGCGCTTCGAGGCTGCAGTTGACAGCCGCCATCGCCGGCAGCGCCGGGGCTCGAGCGCTTGGCCGATTGAAGGCATACTTGCCGCGCTCGGGCAACTGGATGAGCTTTCGCCGATCAAGCTCCAAAAGCGCCTTCCGGCATGTCACTTCCCTGAGCTTGCCGTTGGGGCTACGCCAGTCCATCCAGGTGCAGATCCGCTGGGAAAGCTGACGCCTGGAGATTTTCGCCTCGGCGGCAATGGTTGCAGCGATTTTAGCCACGAGTTCTTCAGTAAATTGCAAATGGTGAATGGTAATCATGCGCCCATATTACATGCAAAGGCGCCCGGTGTCCAGTAAATTTTGTGGCCTATCCTAAGCCCTGTGGGAGAGGGTCGGGGTGAGGGTTAAAAATCGAAGATTATTGCCGTTCACGGTATAATTTCCTTGAGTTCGGACGTGATTATTCTCCGAATACATATGGAGTTCCATGACCCGCCTTGATTATTTCTTTCCGAGGCCCTGACCGGTCATGCGGATAGCTCAGCCAACCAGTCAGCACCCTTGCGTATCGACACCAACCGGCGATGTTCTTCCTGCCGCAGTTCGCGCACCAGTTGGATGGATTGTGCATTTGAAAATATACCGGCAAATTTTACCAGCGAAGGTGTCGGGTGCTTGTCCGCATATTTGCATTCGATCAGGTAAGTCGGAGCGCCGCCCTGGCATAACACAAAATCAACCTCGGCACCGTCTTTTGTCCTCAGGTAGTGCAGACTAACCGACTTACCCTGGACATCCTGCTCGAAATGGGTGTGCTTCAGCAACATCGCAGCACAGGCGTTTTCCCATTTGACGCCGATGTCACCGCTCACATAGCCGGTATCAAAAAAATACACTTTTGGTTCCTTTAATATCGCCCGGGCAACATTTCGATGGTACGGCCGCACCAGAAAGACGACATACAGTGCTTCCAAAATCTCGATATATCTGGAAATGGTGTTCGGAGCTGCCTGAAGGTCCCGGGCAATAGAAGCGATAGAAAGCGGCGAACCGACGCGTTCGCGCAGCAACTCAACCAGCAGACGCATAACCCGGATTTC
>JAGTUY010000018.1 GCA_018224455.1 Desulfosarcina sp. | reverse complement strand
TCTCTTCAAACTGCCGGTGCTGTTGCCGGTCATCAGCGCTCTGATCGTCGCCGCCTGCAGTCCGTTGGCCCCCCAGCGTCCCGTTCCCCCGACGTTCCAGGCGGCGCCATTGACCGATGCCGAGCAGATCGCCGGGGATACCATGGCTTATCTCATGGAAGTGGTGCTGGGTCGGGCAGGTAACCCGGTAGAACGCTCGGCCTGGGCCACCCGGGGGCTCAATCTTCCCCTGGACTTCGACCTGGTATCCAAACGCATGTATGGTCCGGTGCCCCTGCGTGCGGAACTGATGGTGCTGGACACCAACATATTGGGCCTTTCCGAGGTGCTGTACCACTACGACCGCCGCCTGAATCTCTTCAAGGGAAAAAGAGACAATGACAGCCTCTACCCCTGTGCGGAACTCATGGCCACCCGCTTGTTTCTGGTCCACAAACTCCACCTGGGTGAGAGGGTCAGCCTGGCAGCCATGATCCGCTGCAAAGGGTTGTTTGCCCTGGGAAGTCGCGATCCCCGGGAGGCGGAACTGGCCGCCATGAACCTCACCGACATGGAATTCAGCTTCCTCAAGGCGGTATTTCAATCGGAACCCGCCTTTTTGCGCTATATGGAGCATCCGTTTCTGGTCAGCACCTTGCAAAGAATCGGTGTGGTCGAGCAGGACGCCTTCACCCTGTCGGCTGACCAGTCCGCCAATTACCGCCGGTGGGCATGCCCATCGCGCACCCCCCTGCAACGTCCACCGGTGACCATCGCCATTCTGCCGTCCATGAATCCAATGTTCGATGCATCACCCGGCCCGGCCGGAGCGGTGACCCCCTCCCGCGACTATCAGACCATCCTGGATCATCTCAAGAAGGCCATATTGGAAGGGCTGGCCAGAAAACGCCTGGACGCCGAGCCGAGCGCGCAGATTGAACCACTCCCCGTTTTTTTCACGCCGGGAAGGCCGATGGCCATTCATCCAGGAAACGCCGGCCGGGTCATTGAAGATGTGTGTCCGAAAGCGGATTTTACATTGATTTTATTAGGTAAAAATGTCTACCGCGCCATTCATATCGACCCTGAGAACGATATATATCCCCATGAAAAACGGATCTACCTGGACGTCGACGATATCCAGTATCAACAGATCGACGATGACATCGAGACCATCGTCAGTGCCATCATGCCGGCATTGACCGCTGCCGCATCCGACCGGGACCCTGAACCCTACCCCCTCCTCCCGAAACCATTGCCCTTGCTATGACCCGAGGGTTCATTTTTCTTCAACATCGCCGCACATCACTACCGCCCCATCCTTGATGAACTCGAAAAAAATCGAAAACCCTTCTTAGGCGGATAGGGGTTGTCGTGCAATCTGCGGCTGATTTTGTTTTCTTCTTGAAAAAAAAGGTGACTGCGCTACTGTGGTGCCCATGAAAACTGCCATTCGCAAAATAGGCTGGATCATTTTCATAGCCATGGCGATTGCCCCACCGAGGGCCGTATGGAGCCAGGACACCAAGGCGCCGGCCAAACTGACGCTGGTCAGAGCGGTCATGTGCGAGGCCATTCAGGAATACGCACCGGCCCACCCGGCCGTCGTTTTTTCCATAGACCTGGGACGGTTATCGTGCTTTACGGAATTCGATCCGGTTCCCGAAAAGACCTTCATTCACCATAAATGGTATCAGAATGACAGCCTGGTCACAGAAAAACGGTTGACCATCAACCCGCCCCGCTGGTCTTCGTTCACCAGCGTGCAACTCAGAGAGTCGGACAAGGGGCCCTGGCGGGTCGAGGTGACCGATGAAAACGACAAGCTCATGCGCACCTTGCGCTTCAGCATAACGGATTGACCCCCATGGACCCGTTGACGCCATTTAACACCGGGCTGCGCTGGCAGGACATCGTTGACATCCTGCTCAACAGCTATATCCTCTTCAGGCTTTACGTCCTTTTCCGGGGCACCAATGTGATCCGGATGATCATGGCCATTGCCATGCTCTGGATGATCGAGCGCCTGGCGGTGAGCATGGGCCTGATCGTCACCAGTTGGGCCATGCAGGGCATCATCGCCGCCGCCGCCCTGATCGTCATCATCGTATTTCGCAACGAAATTGCCAGCGTGCTGCAAACCCGCGATTTCAAATCATTTTTCTGGGGCTTCTCCCAGCCTCAGGTGCGGACCCCGGTGGACATTATCGTGGAAAGCGTCTACGATCTGGCCCGCCGCAAGCTGGGCGCGCTGATCGTCCTGCCGCTGAAAAAAAGCATCGACACGGTGGTGCAGAGCGGCATCGCCTGGCAGGGCAGGCTCTCTCGGGAAATGCTGCTCAGCATTTTCTGGCATGGCGCACCGGTGCACGACGGTGCCACGATCGTCCACGGAGACCGAATCGTCGAAGTCGCCACCATTCTGCCCCTCTCCAAAAGAACCGATCTGCCCGCCCACTTCGGCACCCGGCACCGCGCGGCCGCCGGACTGACCGAACAGACCGATGCCGTGGTGATCGTGGTTTCCGAAGAGCGCGGCCAGGTCACGGTGTTCAAGGACGAATCGATCATCCATATCAAAGACAATATCGAGCTCGGCACGGTTCTGCGCGAACACACCGGCGAGGTGGTCACCACCGACGGCCTGAGACGCCACACGGTGGAGCTGGGTATCGCCGCCATGATCTGCCTGGCCAGCATCACGGGCATCTGGTTCAGTTTTGCCCGCGGTCTCGAAACCCTGGTAACCCTGGAGGTTCCCGTTGAATTCATGAACCGGGACCCCAGGATGGAGATTTTTGCCGCATCGGCCAGCAGCGTCAGGCTCCAGCTCAGCGGCTCGGGGACGCTGATCAAATCCGTGCGTCCCGACCATTTGAAAGTGAAGCTCAGCCTGGCCAACGCGGTAGCCGGAAGCAACCAGGTGCCCATCGCCCGGGACAGCATCACCCTGCCACCGGGAATTCAGCTCAAAAAGGTGGACCCCCAGGCGCTGGAGGTCACCCTTGATCTGCCGGTCGAGAAAACCCTTCCCGTTCAGGCGACCTGGACCGGCAAGCTGGCCGAGGGCCTGATCATGGAGGATGTCCGCCTGGTACCGGACAATGTCAAGGTGGTGGGCGGAAGCCTGATGCTCAGAGGCATTCAGACCATATATACCGAAAAAATCCCCCTCGAGGGCATCGTCACAGGCGGCACGGCAACGGTGAGCTTCGTGCTTCAGCCCTCGTCGCTGAAGATGGAAGATGGTGTCAGAAACCGCGTTGACGTAATCTATAAGGTCAAAAGGCGCCCAGCGGCCTCATCCTGACACCTGCCAAGGCCCTGCAAAAATGGGAATACGCCTAACAGCTGCTTTCGCCTTCGCCCGGAAATCCTTTCGATACGCACGCGTCGGCGCCCCGAAGAAGTAAACGGGCCGTTTTCTATTTGGAACCTCCAGAACCGCTGCCCGATCCACCGCCGCCGCTGCCCGATCCGCCGCCGCCGCTGCCTGATCCGCCGGAACCTGAATTACCGCTATTGCCGCCCTTGCCGATGGAACCGGCATGTCGACTGGCAATCTGCTTGGCCGACGCCTGGTTGGCCTGTTTAGCGATCTGGTGACGCAGTTGCTTTATTTCCTGGTGGGTATATCGATTCTGCAGCGCCTGGCAGAGGGTGTCGGAAACGTCGGAAGAGTGAACCCCCAACCTCGCCATGGTGCGGGTGGTCTGCATGGTCTGTATGGCCAGTTCGACGTCTTCCGCCTTATTTCGCGTCTGTTGACGGCTCCGGGCCTGGACCTGAAGCTGTGCCATCACCGCCTCCATGTCCTCGGTCTTCATTCCCGCGGCCAGGCTGTCGGCAACGGCCGTGGTAAGGGTGTCGACACTTTTTTTATCGTCGGACAGGGATTTGGCCAGCCGGTTGGCATGTGCGTATCGGCTGCGCACGGTTTCCATGGCCGCGATGACCTGCTGTTCCTTGGCCTGCTTGGCCATGCCTTCCATGGCCTTGCTCATCACCGGTTCGGTGGGAAGCCCCGCTTTGGCGGCGGCCATGACCGTCTGCTGGGCACGCACGATGTTTTGTTTCTGAAATCGATGTTGGACCATCCGGGTCAGCATCTTCTGGGCCTGGGCTTCGGATATGCCCAGCGCGCTCATTTCGCGGGTCTGCTGCGCAACGCTTTCCATGGCTTGCTGGGACAGGCCATCGGATTCGTCTGCAAACGCCAGCGATGTCAGGCAAAACAAAACCGCGATAATTAGACAAATGTTTTTCATAAATCCTCCTTGTGGATTAAACATGATCTTTTGTCTGTATAACGAAGTCAAGCGGGAAAGGTTACCAATGCGGATCGAAAATACAGTTCGCAGAGCCAAAATCGTCGTTTTCTTTCATCCGGCAGGGGGGAAGGAACATCTCCCCGTCCAGCACATAGTAGTATCGGAACGGGTCACGCGACGGCAGGGAGACCACCCATCGACCATCCACCCGCCGGGCTTCATGGGGCTCAAAGCCATCCAGGCTGCAGGACAGTATCACCTGCTGCGCGTCCGGTTTATCCAGGTAAAAGACCCGTGTGTCATCTCGGACCTGGTAGTAATGGGTGGCACAGCCCGCAGTCAAAACCAATAAAGCGGCAATCGGCATCAGGCGTGTCATATGCGTTCCTCCACACTTATAACTTATTTTTAATTTTCTCATATAGTTAAGTTATTTTCCACAGAATTGCATCATGGGTCCATTCAGCTACAACTACTTAATTTTCTATATTTTCTTGACAAACGGGCGAACTCCTG
>JAGTUY010000017.1 GCA_018224455.1 Desulfosarcina sp. | reverse complement strand
GAGGATCCGGCAGTGGGGGGCCAGGGGCTGCCCCACATGGTCATGCGCGCCGCCTACGAATATTTCTACGGCGCCAATTGGGCCATGGTGACCTATGCGCTGGAGGGTCACGGCACCGGCAACAAGATCTACATCACCAACGGTGAACATGACCTCACCGAGAACATCATCCACCCGGTGCTGGCACGCATCGACGGGGCCCCGGCGGGAACCAAGGGCATTTCCATCTTCATCGTCCCCAAAATCTGGGTCAATGCTGACGGGAGCTTAGGTGAAGTCAATGACATCGTATGTACCGGTACGGAAGAGAAGATGGGCATTCACGGCAGCGCCACCTGTGCCACGTCTATGGGCAGCAAAGGCGTTTGTCGGGGTCTTTTGCTGGGAGGAGAAAACGCGGGAATGAAAATCATGTTCCACATGATGAACGAAGCCCGGCTGGATGTGGGCTTCATGGGATTTTGTAATGCCACAGCGGCCTTCCTTCACGCGCTAAACTTCGCCCGGGAGCGCATCCAGGGGAAAGATTTAGACGACGGCAAGAATATCGCGGCGTCCTCGGTACCTATCATCAGGCATCCTGATGTGCGCCGCATGCTGCTGTGGATGAAGGTCCACGTGGAGGGCATGCGAAGTTTCATTTACTATGCGGCCCGCTGCTTTGACCTGGCCGAATGCGCCGACGACGAAAGGGAGCGGGAGCGCAACGATGATCTCATCGCCCTGCTCACCCCGTTGATCAAGGCCTACTGCGCCGAACGCGGATTTGAAGTCTGTATCGAGGCCATGCAGGTACACGGCGGCTGCGGGTATACCGCAGACTACCCAGTGGAACAACTGGCCCGGGACTGCAAGATCGCCTCCATTTTCGAAGGCACCAACGGCATCCAGGCCATGGATCTGCTGGGGCGCAAGCTGGGTATGAAAAAGGGAGCGGTGTTCATGGATTTTATCGGTGAGATTAAAAAAACCATCGGTCAGGCCAAGGCGATCGCCGCCATCCAACCCTTGGCGGCAGCGCTGGAAGCTGCAGTCGAGCAGTTTGGCGATACCGCCATGGTCATCGGCAAGCAGGCCGTCAGCCCAACGTTCAAAATCGCTTTTGCATCGGCTCACCCCTTCATGATGGCCATGGGGGATGTGATCATGGGCTGGATGCTGTTGTGGCGGGCAGCGATAGCGTCACCAGCCCTGGAGAAAATCATTGGTGGACGGGGCGATGAAAAAAAGGCCCAAAAACTGGATAAGGATAAAAATGCCGCCTTCTACGACGGTCAGATTCAGGGCGCCCGCTATTTTATCAATGCGGTGCTGCCGATTGCACTCGGTCGCCTGGCTGCCGTCCGCGCCGGTGAAGATGCCGTGCTGAACATTACAGAGAGAGGTTTTGGAGGCCTGTAGCGGAAAAAAAAGGCCCCATTAACAGCGGTCCCAACCGAACTGGATACAAAAAGAATCAATCGACCAACCAGGAGAAGACCATGAAAGATGTCGTCATCGTATCGGCCTGCCGAACCGCGATCGGGGCCTTCGGCGGAACCCTCAAGGATTCCAACGCGGCGACCATCGCCAGCGTCACCATGAAAGAGGCGGTCAAGCGAGCCGGTATCGATCCGGCCATTATCGACGATGTGCGCTACGGCTGCTGCATGGAGCCTGCCGACGCCCTTAATGTCAGCCGTGTGGCCGCGCTTCTGGCCGGCATTCCCGACACCGTGACGGCCGTCACCATCAACCGCGTGTGCATTTCCGGAATGGAGGCGGTGCTGTCGGGTATGGCCATGATCCAGGCGGGTATGGCCGACGTCATCCTCGCCGGTGGCGTGGAACACATGAGCGGCGTCGCCTACCAGGTGCCCAATGCCCGCTGGGGATGCCGACTGCAGGACACCGCCTTCGTAGACGCCATGATTCACGCCCTTCACTGTGGTTCCCACATCATCCCCCACCCTGAAGATGGCCCGGTGGATGCCACACGGCCGCCGCTGAGCTTGTGCGTGGGCAAGCCCTACATCATGGGCCAAACCGCTGAATTCATCGCCCAGCACATGGACATTTCCCGCAGGGAAATGGATGAGGTGGCGCTGAAAAGCCAGAACAATGCCGAGCGGGCCAACAACGACGGTTCATTCAAGGACGAGATCGTACCCTTGGAAATTCCCCGACGAAAGAGAGAGCCCCAGGTCTTTGACCGGGACGAGCATTTTCGCCCCGGTTTGACCATGGAACAACTCGAAAAACTGCCACCGGCCTTCGTACCCAAGATCGGCAAGGTCACCGCCGGCAACGCCTCGGGCATCAACGACGGATCGGCGGCCATGGTGATCATGTCGGCTGACAAGGCCGGGGAACTGGGCATTCAACCGATGGCCAAGATTGTCGCCACCGGCCGCGGTGCCTGCCACCCATCGGTCATGGGGCTTTCACCGGTGCCGGCCGTCAGAAACCTCATGGACCGCCATGGCATGAAAATCAGCGATTTCGAACTGGTGGAGGTCAACGAGGCCTTCGCCGCCCAATATATCGGCTGTGAACGTGAGCTGAACCTGAACCGCGACATCACCAACGTCAACGGTTCCGGCATCGGTCTAGGTCATCCGGTGGGCGCCACCGGCTGTCGGATCATGGTGACCCTGCTTTATGCCATGAAAAACAGCGGAAAGTCGCTGGGCTTGGCAACCCTGTGCGGCGGTGGCGGTGTATCGATGGCCTGTGCCATCGAAAGCATGTAATTGGTCAACCATATCCAGCCAGGCTAAATCACCATGAAAAGCCCACGGCCACGGATGCGCCGTCCACCGCGACATCCTCAACATGATATCCTGTCTCGGGCGAAATCGTGAAGACTTGATCAGATCCACGGCTGTCTGGGTATGGTGTAAGTGTCAGCGGAAAAGCATGGGCTGGAAGCGAAATGAACCGTTGCCATGGTTAGGGCCAATAAGACAAAGGCGCTGAAGCGGCTTCGACCTCGACCCGGAACAGGCAGTCGGGGCGACTGCCAATCGATGCCCATTCTCCCCAAGCCCAGCATCTTGACAACCCGCCACAGCCATGCGAGTGTGCCGCTGTAGGTGCCTGTTCAACCATTATCCACAAGGTGGATTGCCCGATATGGACACCCTCCCCACCAACCCATTAACCATTCTTTTTGCCGATATCGCCGGCAGCACCCGACTTTACGACACGTTTGGCGATTTCAAGGCACGGGAACTTATTTCCGACTGCCTGAACCAACTGAAAGAGTTGGCCTGGGAAAATGATGGAACCGTCATCAAAACCATTGGCGACGAAGTGATGTGTACCTTTTTGACACCCAACCAGGCAGCCGAAACCGCCAGGCAGATGCATGAAGAGCTCTCTTTTGATCCAAAAATGGTCCGGGCCAACATCCGGCTGAGAATCGGATTTCACCACGGAGAGGTGATCTGTGAGCCCGAGGATGTGTTTGGAGACGCAGTGAACGTGGCAGCCCGCATGGTGGAGCTGGCGAAAAGCGATCAGATTATCACCAACAAAGAAACGCTTGCATTGATGAAACTGACCCTGAAACGACGGGCCCGAATCGTTGACCGAACGCGGGTTAGGGGAAAAGATGATGTCATGGAGATCCATGAGTTGATCTGGGGAAAACCCGACCTGCTGACCATGTCCAATACCCTTACCGAGGAGATGATTGCATCGTTGACAGAGGAAAAGGATCTCCTTCAAATTCGTCACCTGCAGCAACGCATTTTAGTGGATCACGAACGGCCCATTCTGACCATGGGCCGGGGTGTCGCCAATCATCTGATCATCGATGAGCCGCTGGTTTCTCGCATGCACGCCCGCATCGAACTGCAGCGAAATCGCTTCATGCTCATCGACCAGAGCACCAACGGAACATTTTTGATGCCACCGGACGAAGGTCCCAAATTGCTGCGCAGGGATGCCACACAATTGGAGGGCCAAGGATTGATCGGTCTGGGGCGGAAAATCAGCAAAAACGACCCCAAGGCGGTTCGCTACCGGATTTTGTAAACCAACGTGGGCGTCCGAAGCCGGGTGCCCGAGTCGACATTGAATTCTCATCCATTTTGGGCTATGGTTCGGTTAATTTGTATTCTCGGCCCGGCAGGCAGAGGATTCACCCTTTTATCACTTAACCGCCTCAACAAGGCACCCTGATTCTATTCGACAAGGAGAAAAGCGAATGAAAGTAAAAATCGACAGCCAGTGCATGGGAGACAGAAATTGCAACAAGCTTTGCCCCGAAGTCTTTGAATATGACGAAGATCAACTGCAATCCACCGTCAAATTCGACGTCATCCCCGAAAAGTACGAAGACGTGGTCCGCCAGGCAGCCAGAGAGTGCGGCGCAGACGCCATCGAAATCATCGAAAATTAATACGCAATCAATCGATTCAATTTTATCCATCGGCGTATCTGTGGAAGCGGTGCACGCCACATGGTAACGACCTGGCGAGGCCGCTCCACTTTTTTTGACCGAAAACTCGCTGCATTCGTAGCACATGACCACCCAATTGCCGGAGGTAGTTGAATGGGCAGATTCAGGGAGAGCCGGACCGCTAAAAACCTTCTGACCGCCTACGCTTTCGAATCCCAGGCGACCACCCGCTACTCGTTTTTCGCCGATCAGGCCGAGCGTGACGGATACATCCAGATCGCTTCCATTTTCAAGGAAACCGCCGGCCAGGAGTGCGAGCATGCCCTGCGGTTTTTCAAGTTTTTCAACGGCGGCGAGCTGGAACTAACCGCCCGTTTTCTTACCGGCGTGGTCAACAGCACCCTGGATAACTTGTTATCCGCTGCGGATTTAGAAAAATTCGTCCACAGTGACTTGTACCCGGGGTTTGCGAAAATTGGCCGCGAGGAGGGATTCGACCGGGCAGCTGATGTCTGGGATGCCATCTCCGTTGCTGAGGTGCAGCATGAAAAAACATTTCGCGGGCTGGCCGCAAACGTGGAGACAGGCAATCTTTTCAGTCGGGAATCCAGCCGGGTCTGGCGCTGTATCAACTGCGGATACATTCACGAAGGGCAGCGGGCCCCGGAAAAATGTCCGGCCTGTGTACGCCCGTCCAACTACTTCGAAATATTTGCCCCAAACTGGTAACACCCCCGGTCTGTTTTTCCAGGTGGCCGACTGACCGCAGGGATGACGGTTTTTTTCTGACGATGATGCTTGCCGCCGGCCAGCCCGTATCCTGCTGGTGACGGCCGTTCAGATCCAGCCCCAGCTGACCGCCGGGGTTCAGGATGGTCTTGGGGTCGAAGCGGTGCTTGATCGCCTTGCGCAGGTCCAATTGAGTAAATCAACGTCAAGGAGTTTTTCACATGCTGTCCCGGTTTTCAAATGAAGTGCTCTCCCACGGTGCCGACGCCGTACTGCCCCAGAATTTGAACGATTATTGGATTGAGACGCTCCAGACGCTCTGCGACGACTTTCTCGACCGCAATTTTGCCATCGATCAATGCACCGAAACCCTTGAGATGGGAGACCCTGTCCTGGTATCCTGCGTCCACGAGGTGCTCCACGCCAAGCAGAAAGCCGTTCCCGACATATCGGCTGAAGAGATGGCCGAGAAGGTCACCATTTACGCCCTGTCCATTACCATGGAAACCATTCGCCGGGAGTCGGGCATCAAAATGCCCACCCCGACACTGCAAAATCTGCTCTCGATTGACAGGATTGTCCAGTTCGGGAAAATCAACCCCGATTTCGGGCAATTCCTCAAACGGGCCTGTATCACTCCCGAAAGCAAAACACCCGCCGGAGAGGGCTGGTTACAACGACTCAAGAACAAGATCCTCTCCCGCATCACCGAAAGCTGACCGAACAGGCTTCTCTTTACTTCATCATGGATCGAGCATCACTGTGGTCCATTCTTTTTAAGGCCAAAACCATTTCTCGCCTCCAAAAAAAAGTCCATCGGTCATCTGCACCCATGGGCGGCCGGACGAGTATTTAATCAAATTTGCTTTCACGGCCTCCATTTATGGAAATCAATCCTCATGTCCCACACGGTGAAGCTTGATGATATTGGTTGATCCGGCCTTGAGTCCCATACCGATTACCAGCACCACCAGATCCCCGTTCTGCAGGCAGTTTTTTCTGATAAGCAGGCTCTCACTGGATTTCACCAGGTGGACGGGATTTTCGATGTCGGCGATGAACATCGGGGTAATGCCCCACAGCAGCGACAGGCGGCGGTAAGTATCCATCCGCGAAGAAAATGCGTATACCGGTTTGGACGGGCGCTGCTTGGAGATCTGCTTGGAGGTGCCGCCGGAAACGGAGAAGGCAATGATGCAACGGGCGTTGACCTCCTGGAGAATGTTGACGGCACTCTGGGCCACGGCGTGGGTCACCGGATCCGCGGTGTCCGAATCATGGTGCAAATTTACCCTTAAAAAGGGCGAGTTTTCGGACTGCTCGGCAATTTTGACCATCATCTGCACCGCCTTGACCGGGTATTTACCAGAGGCGGTTTCCCCGGAGAGCATCACGGCATCGGTGCCGTCAAAAATGGCATTGGCCACATCCGACGCTTCGGCACGGGTGGGTACGGGATTGGCGCTCATGGTCTCCAGCATCTGCGTCGCAGTGATCACCGGCTTGTTTTTGCGCACAGCCGCGGAGATAATTTTTTTCTGGATAATGGGCACCAATTCAGGCTGCATCTCCACGCCAAGGTCTCCACGGGCCACCATGATGCCGTCGGCGGCATCCATAATCGCCTCCATGTTGTCCACGGCCTCCGGCTTTTCGATCTTGGCAATCACCGGGATGTTCACCCCCTGCCTTTTCATGATGGCTTTGATCATGTCCAGATCCTCGGCTCTCCGCACAAAGGAGAGGGCAAAAAAATCCACTCCGTTCTTGATGCCGAAATTCACATCCCTGATGTCCTTATCCGTCAGTGATGGGGCGGAGACCTTCACGCCCGGCAGGTTGATGCCTTTGTTCTCACTCAGCATGCCGCCATGGATCACCTTGCAGTTGACGGTGTCGCGGGTTTTGGATTCCACCACGAGGCGGATCAGGCCGTCGTCCAGCAAAATGATGTCACCAAACCGCACATCGGAATGCAGATTCTGGTAGGTGGTAGAAACCATCTGGGTCGTGCCCGCCATGGGTGTTGAGGTGATGGCAAACGCGGCATTGCGCTTCAGCCTCACCGGCTCACCGTTTTCCAGCTTGCCCACACGGATTTTAGGCCCTTGAAGGTCCAGCAGAATGCCCACCGACCGGTTGAGTGTTCGGGCGACAGACCGGATATTGCGGATCGCCTCGGAATGGGTTTCGTAATTGCCGTGAGAAAAATTCAGCCGGGCCACATTGATGCCGGCCTCAACGAGCTTATGTAGCATTTCGGGGGAATTCGAAGCCGGGCCGATGGTGGCGACGATTTTGGTTCGAATGGTCATGTGCAACCCTTTCTCAGCCTGCCGCAGGTTCCGGCAAACAGCGTGTTTTAGATACATGTGGGGCCAGCAGCGATGCAGGGAAAAGCGCCCCCAAGATAGCGGAGCGTTTGGGCGAGCAAGCCACGTACCGATCGGCTTACCGATTTTTCCTAATATTAATCGTACTTTAGAAAAGAATCAAGCCTAAAAAGAGCGTACGGTGATTTCTGGAAGGACGTGTTAATTCATCCCCGAAATGCATTGGG
>JAGTUY010000016.1 GCA_018224455.1 Desulfosarcina sp. | reverse complement strand
TCCAGAGATCCTGATTCTTGATCATCGATCGTCTGCCTTGATAGGGATCCAGCCTCAGATGCCCCGGGACAGATCGATATGACCGCGCAACAAGTCGAAGATACCCCTTGGACAAAACTGCGACGCAGGGTTGAGTTGCTGGTGGGGCCGCCACACACAGCCATCGACCCGCAGGAGGGTGATGAGATCAGGCGCCTGATTCACGAAATTCGGGCGAACCACATCGAATTGGAGATGCAAAATGAGGAGCTGTCCAAAAGTCGCGATACCGTCGGGGCGGCCCGGCAAAAATACGAAAAGCTTTATCGCAACTATGCCGGCTTGTTTAACTTTGCCCCCATCGGATACATGGTTGTCGACCGGGACGGAATGATCCATGAAATCAACCTGGCCGCTTCCATCGCACTCAATGCCCCCCGGAGCAAGCTGACCGGCTGCTGCATCACCGACTTCATCCACCGGGATGATCAGGATTGCTTCTATTATCAGAAGCTGGCTTGCCAGAAGGGTCCGGAAAGTTCCACGTTCGAACTTAAAATGAAAAGGGCGGACGGTTTTTTTTTCGATGCCCAGCTTCAGATGCAAACCTTTTCCGAGGCCTCCAGCGTTGAACGGCGATACACGGTTTCGATCGTGGATATCAGCGAACAGGTGCAGCTATCCTCCAGCTTCGTATTGCAGCAACACTGCCTCGAACTGGCCTGCCGCGCCGCTACCGTTCAGGAACTGCTCACAGGCTTTGTCGAACTGGTAAAATCATATCTGCAATGCGATGCGGTGGGAATACGCATCCGCGATGATGAAGGCAACATTCCCTATCAGGCCTATGACGGCTTCAGTCAGACATTCTACGAATCCGAAAGCCCGTTGTCCCTTCACACCGACCAGTGCATGTGCATCACGGTGATCAAGGGCACCACCGACCCCGGCCTGCCTTTTTTTACGAACAAAGGGTCCTTTTATATCAATGCAACCAGCCGTTTTTTAGCTACGGTGGCTCCGGAAGATCTGGGTTCGACCAGAAATGTGTGCAATGCTCACGGTTACGAATCCGTGGTGCTGATACCCATAGGCATTGGCGACACCGTTGAAGGATTGATTCATGCGGCCGACCACCGGGAGAACCGGTTCCCCCTGCGGCTGGTCGAAAATCTGGAGAATGTCGGTTCGCGGCTGGGTCTGGCGATTCAACAGTTTCACCTGCAGGAAAGCCTTCTCGAATCGGTGGATACACTCAATGATCTCTCCGGTCATCTGTTGACGGTTCAAGAAGATGAACAACGGCGCATTGCCATGGAACTTCACGATGGATGCGGCCAGAACCTGAATGTGCTCAAGCTTCGCTTAACAAACCTTCAACGCCGACTACCGGCCGAAGCAGTCGATTTGATTCAAGAATGCGATGGTCTACTGGCCTTTTCCGACATGATAATCGACGACATTCGCAACATTGCCCACGGTTTAAAACCGGCGGCGTTGGAGACACTCGGGCTGACCGCCGCCACCCGGCAGATGATTCGTGAATATTCAACCTACGCGAAAGTTCAGGTGGAGGCGGATATTGATCTGCTCGACCAAATCAAGGATCCAATGGCCCGGGTGTGCCTGTTTCGCATCTTTCAGGAAGCGCTGACGAATGTCCACAAGCATGCACAGGCCACTTGGGCCGTGTTGACTGTAAGCCGCGAAGGAGGCACTCTCCGCATCCGTATCGAAGACAACGGCATCGGTTTTGATGCCCAGAAACTATTTTACCGGGCCAACAGTCATATGGGAATGGGGATGTCCGCCCTGGCGCTGCGCTGCCGGATGATCGGTGCGGATCTGTCTGTTGACAGTGAGGCGGGCAAGGGCGTCCGGCTGGTTATCCGCGTTCCCTGCCCAAACCCGAAGGCCGTCCGATGAAAGATTACCGCATCATTCTTGCCGACGACCATGTGATGATGCGCGAGGGCATCAAAAACATGATCGATGCGGTGCCCGGGCTTGCGGTGGCCGGTGAAGCCGGAGACGGGCTGAAGCTGCTGAAAATGCTAAAAAAATCGCTGCCCGACATGGTCATTCTGGATATCTCCATGCCGGGACTGCGGGGCATCGAAGCCGCCCATGAAATCAAGTCCCTGTACCCCGACGTCCGTGTGCTCATGCTCAGCATGCATAAAAATGAAGATTTTCTTTCCATGGCGCTGGAAGCAGGTGCCAAGGGGTATCTGCTGAAAGAGGACTCTGGTGATGAACTGCTCCTGGCCATCGCCCAGATCCGCAAAGGCGAAACCTACCTGTCCAGAAAGTTGGCCAGCGCATTTCCCTCGGCCATTTTGTCCATATGCCAGGGCACGCGTAAAGCCGCCCCGGATCCCCTTACCCCCCGAGAACGTCAGGTGCTGCAAATGATTGCAGAGGGGAGTACGGACCGGCAGATCAGTGATCTGCTTTGCATCAGCGTTCGCACGGTCCATCGCCACCACGCCAATATCCGCTCCAAACTCAACCTCAAACGCACCGCAGACTTGGTGAAGTACGCCATCGCTCAGGGATATACCAGCAGCGTGCTAGGTACATAATTTCCAAAGTGGGTATATGTGCCTATGGATGATTAAAAAATTGGGCACTACTGCGAATTGTTTTTAATCAACCCGCTGCTAAAATCACCCTTAGAATCTCGAGGAATTTCCCCTGCTTCTAAAGAATTTCTCATTTATCCGACATGTGTTGCCCCTCCTTGACGTTAAGATTCCAGAGATCCAACCCAGAGATAAAAAAGGAGGCCGCACATGCCAACGATGATTGCAAATCGATCTGAGCCCTCGCCCGACGGACGCCTGCCCGCATCCCCAGGAACCTTTCACTCACTACTGGACGATCATCCGGCGCAATCAGCTGATGGATTAAGGCTTGATTCCGATAGCAGCCGGATTCTTATCGTGGACGACAATCCTGACATCCTGAAGCTGGTTTCAAAAATGGCAACCCGCCTGGGCTATCGCCCCACCATTGCAGAAGATGGCGTGGATGCCCTCTATTACTTGACCAAGGGGCATTACGATCTGGTAATTACCGATTTTGATATGCCCTTCATCGACGGATACCAGCTGGCCGATCAGATTAAGGAGAAGCATTTCGGGACCCGAGTGATCATCATGACCGGCTGCTGCGAAAAAGAAGTCGAGGATCTGCTGGACGGAACCGGCATTGTGGATGGGCTGTTGTTGAAGCCCTTCAACCTGAAATCTTTGAAAGAGAAAATTGAAATGGCTATTCAACCGCGTTTTGTGGGATGGACGTCATAACCTGCGTCATGCCGGCAAGAATGACCAAATATCGACAACCATCAAGGCAAGACTTTCCCGTTTGTAAAAATTGCTGACAGCCGTGATTAACCAATGGCAGGCAGTTAAAAGAGAAAATAAATAGAATTCAATATGTTGAAAGCAGCAACAATCTTGGTATTCTCTTTGCTTACTTATCTGAAAGCGGTTCGGTGATGTCGATGCATCATCGGCCTGCAAACCGATCTATCGATCGGACGATCCATTCAACGGAGGTAAACCATGGGCATTCGCAAAGAGTTTATGAAGCGTAAACCCGTGTGCAAGGTCACCTTTAAGATTCCAGAGTACGTGGGGAACGGGGCAGCCATGGCGCACGTGGCAGGGGAGTTCAACGACTGGTCGACCTCGGCGACACCCATGAAGCAATTGAAAAACGGTTCGTTCAGCGCCACGGTTGAGCTTGAAAAAGGCCGGTCCTATCAGTTCCGCTACCTATTGGGAGGCTCCCGCTGGGAAAACGATCCCGATGCCGACGACTTCCTGCCGTCTCCCTTTGGAAACAGCTATAATTCGGTGATCAGGCTTTAGCTTGCCCTTTTTCGCTAAACGATGGTCGGCCGATGAAATGATCGAGAGGTGGTGTATGAAAGCAAACAAAGGCAAAAATGAGAATACGTCCACCGTCGAGCAGAGGCCTCCCCCTGAACACCAAAGGGAGGACGATCGCCGCAAGGAGTCGTGCGAGGGGTTCACCTATGTCAGCACCGTGGGATGGATTTGCCGTCGCGAACGAATCCGTCGGAAAAATTCAGAGCGAACCGGCAGATAAAGGCTTTCGATTCGGCTCCAGAAAAGTAAGTCTGGTGAAACGCTTCCTTGCGGCCTCCGATCAGGCCTCAAAACTGCGTCCGGTGTCTGCAGCAAACCAGCGTTGCCAACCCTTTGAAGGGAGGGTCATGCTGCACAACCGTGAAAGTGGGAAGGATGCCACCCTTCCAATGGTGAGAAAATGCAAGAGACAATGAAAAAAAAAGGGACTCGGCGGGTCTCTCCGCGCAACCCCACCGAGGCGGCGATCACCTGCCAGCCATATGCCAGCACCGGATCCATCTATGCTTCGGCCGGTGTCATGCGCAACTTTTCAAGCCAGGGCTCCTATATCGAAACGTCGCGCAAATATAAATCCGGGACCATCCTGATCATGCGGATGGTCCGCTACCCCGCCCTACCGCCATCCACAGCCGATGAAGATCGGCCGCGATCCATCTGCCTGGCCGAAGTCAAATGGCGGCAGGAACTGGCCGGCCAAAACGCCATCGGGTATGGCATCGGTTTGAGATATCTCGACCAGTTCTGATAGCCTGCCTGATTCCCCTCACCCTGTCCCTCTCCCCACAGGGGCGAGGGGACCCCCGGACCCATCAAAAAATAGCTGATAAGCTCTTGAGCTGATAAGCTGATCAGCGAAAAAGCTGAAGGCTCAAGGCTCAAAGCTGAACCCAGAAACCAGGGACCAGAAACCAGAGACCAGAAACCAGAAACCAGAGACCAGAAACCAGAAACCAGAAACCAGAAACCAGAAACC
>JAGTUY010000015.1 GCA_018224455.1 Desulfosarcina sp. | reverse complement strand
CGGGGTTGAATCTGGGCTTCGTTTCCGTGATGATGCAAGGTGCCTGGGTGGTGCTGCCCATGTTGATGGTCTCCTATGCCGTGGGGCTGTTTTGGGAGGTCCTGTTCGCTTCGATTCGCAAGCACAATATCAGCGAGGGCTTCCTGGTGACCGGTCTGCTGTTTCCCATGACCCTGCCGCCGACGACACCCCTGTGGCAGGTGGCCGTGGGCATCTCTTTTGGCGTGGTGATCGGCAAGGAGATTTTCGGCGGTACGGGCAGGAACATTCTCAACCCGGCCTTGACGGCCCGGGCGTTCATCTTTTTCGCCTACCCGGCCAACATGTCCGGCGACCGGGTCTGGACCCTGGTCGAGAAGAGCGGTCAGCAGGCAGTGGACGCGGTAACGGCGGCTACCCCGTTGGCCCTGTTGCCCCTGGCGACCGCCGGTGAGTCGGCTTCCCGCATCCTGGGTGACGCCGGCTACACCTTCCAGCGGCTATTTATCGGCAACATTCCCGGCAGTGTTTGCGAGACGTCGGCCCTGATGTGTCTGCTCGGCGCCGTTTTCCTGGTGCTGACGGGGGTAGGTAACTACCGGAACATGCTCGGCGGCGTTCTCGGTGCGCTGGCAGTGGCTTGTCCCGGCTATTTGATCTACCTCTCGTCCGGTGGCCAGACGGCCACCATGTTTTCGGTGAATCCGGTCTGGCACCTGGTCATGGGCAGTTTCGCCTTCGGCATCGTATACATGGCAACCGATCCGGTGTCCGGGCCGGGCATGAATCTCTCCCGCTGGCTGTACGGTTTTGCCATCGGTGCACTGACCGTGATGATCCGGGTGTTCAACCCGGCCTACCCGGAAGGGGTGATGCTGGCTATCTTGTTCATGAATCTCTTTGCCCCGCTGATGGACCATTTCGTGATTAAGGCGCGGCTGAGAAAAAGGGTGCCCAATGTCTGATCAATCAACATCGATTGCCTTTACCGTTGCGATTGCCCTGGTGTGCGGCCTGCTGCTTACCGGCGCCGCCACCGGGCTCAAGGAACGGAAATTGCGCAATGTGGCCGTTGACCGGCAGAAAAACATCCTGAAGTCCGTGGGGCTCTTCGATCCCGACCGGCCGGCCGCCGTTGCGCAGATTGAGCAGTTGTACCAGGACAGCATCCGCTGCGATGCCGTGGACGGCACCGGCCGCATCGTCGCAGGTGATTCAGGCGCCGAGGCACTGCCGGTTTGCTTCTACGTCAAGGGTAACCAGCCGGCCGCCTATATCCTGCCGGTGGACTCCCGCGGCCTGTGGGGCAGGATCCGCGGCTACCTGGCCATCGAAAAAGACGGCAAGACCGTGGCCGGATTTTCCGTTTACAACCACAACGAGACCCCCGGACTGGGCGGCGAGATCGAAAAGCCTTGGTTCCAGAAAAACTTCGTGGGCAAGCGGATCGTGGACGAAACGGGTGCATTTGCTGCCGTGGGTATCGCCAAGGGCAAGGTGACCGATGCCATCGCTGCGGATCGGCAGGCCAACTATGTGGACGGGATTTCCGGTGCCACGCTCACCGGCAAGTTCCTCACCGGTGGCCTCAAGGAGGTCCTGCTGGACTACGAACCCCTGTCCGAACAGTTCCGGGCTGGTCCGGTCTCCCTGCCGGCGGGCGGCTGAGGGGATAACCACCAACGAGTGAATCAACTACCATGAAACTAACCCAATCACCGACATTCCGGGCCTTTTCCGAGCCGCTGGCCAAGAACAACCCGGTCTTCATCCAGAGTCTGGGGATCTGCTCGGCCCTGGCTGTTACGGTGCAGCTCAATACTGCCATCGTCATGGCCCTGGCCATGACCTTTGTCACGGCTTTTTCCAGCCTGACCATTTCGGCCATGCGCAACGTGATTCCCAGGAATGTGCGCATGATCGTGGAGCTGTCCGTGATCGCCTCGCTGGTGATCCTCGCCGACGAGGTGCTTCGGGCCTTCTTTTACGACATCAGTAAACAGCTTTCCGTGTTTGTCGGCCTGATTATCACCAACTGCATTGTCATGGGAAGGGCGGAAACGTATGCCCTGGGCAACCCGCCGCTCCGATCGTTTATGGACGGGCTGGGCAACGGTGCCGGCTATGGATTGGTATTGGTGACCGTGGCCTTTATCCGCGAGCTGCTCGGCGCCGGCAAGCTCTTCGGATTTTCAGTGGTTCCCCAGGCCTTTTACGACCACGGATACCTGAATATGGGCTTCATGCAGCTGGCGCCGGCGGCCTTTATCATTATCGGGCTGTTGGTGTGGCTGCAAAAGAGTCTGATGAAGGGATAGATGGATATGGAAAACCTGATCGGTTTATTTCTCAATTCGGTATTCGTGGGCAACATCCTGCTGTCTTATTTTTTGGGGATGTGCTCCTTTGTGGCGGTATCCAAGAACATGGACACCGCCATCGGTCTGGGTTTTGCCGTGGTGTTCGTGCTCTCCATCACCGCGCCGGTGAACTGGCTGGTCTTCCAGTATCTGCTTTCGCCCGGGGCCCTGCGCTGGGCCGGCCTTGAGTCCATCGACCTGAGTTTTTTAAAATTAATCACCTTCATCGCCGTGATCGCCGCCATCGTGCAGATGGTGGAGATGGTGATCGACCGCTATTCGCCGGCGCTGTATATGGCGCTGGGGGTTTTCCTGCCGCTGATTGCGGTCAACTGCGCTATTTTAGGGGCATCGCTGTTTATGGTGGAGCGCAACTACACCTTCATCGAAACGGTGGTTTTCGGTTTCGGTGCCGGCGTGGGCTGGCTCATGGCCATTGTCTCCATGGCCGCCATCCGGATCAAGATGCGCTACGCCAACCTACCCGAAGGCCTGGAGGGGTTTGGCATCACCATGATCATGACCGGGCTGATGGCCATGGGGTTCATGCTTTTCTCGGGTATCACCCTATGAGAGCCAGTTTGTAAACCCCGTCTCAGTCCCGCTAACGGCGTTGGAAAGGGCTTCAAAATGCTCACATACTACGTGTATGCTCCGCTTTTGATCCCCTTTCCGCCTTGTCATCGGAACTGATCCAAGATTTTCAAACAGGCTCTGAAAGAAGGAGAGACCGTTGATCTACCTGGTGGGAACTACTGTGTTTGTCTCGGTGATCCTGATCCTTGTGAGCCTGCTGCTTTTTGTCGAAGGCAAGGTCGTCCAGAAAGGAAGCAACCGGGTCCTCATCAACGACGACGAGGAAAAGGGCATCGATGCGCCGTCGGGCAGGACCCTGCTGTCCGCCTTGTCGACCAACGGCATCTTTATTCCTTCCGGCTGTGGGGGCGGCGGGGCCTGCGGCATGTGCAAGTGCAAGGTGGAGGAAGGCTCGCGGGGTCCACTTCCCACCGAACTGGCCCATCTGTCGCGCCAGGAGAGAAAGAGCAACATTCGCCTGGCCTGCCAGTTGAAGGTCAAAGAGGATTTGAGGATCCGCATCCCCGATGAAATCTTATCGGTCAAAAAATATACGGCCACCGTGGTTTCCAACGAGAACGTGGCCACCTTCATCAAGGATCTGATTTTGGAACTGGACGACGACGAACACCTGAATTTTACGGCCGGCGCCTACATCCAGATCGATATTCCGGAATACGAGATTCCGTTCGAGCATTTCCGGATTCGGGTGGCCGAGCGGTTCCGGCCCGATTGGGATCGATTCAACCTGTGGGGGCTGCGGGGCAAGAATCTGGCACCGGTCTTCCGGGCCTATTCGCTGGCTAATCCGCCCATGGAGCCTAACCGGCTGCGTTTCACCATCCGCATCGCCACGCCGCCGCCGGGGGCCAAGAACCTGCCGCCGGGGACCGGCTCCACATTTATCTTCAACCTTCAGCCCGGGGACAAGGTGACCCTGAGTGGGCCGTTTGGCGAGTTTGCCGTCAGGGAGAGCGACAGGGAGATGTGCTTTGTGGGCGGCGGCGCCGGCATGGCGCCCCTGCGCAGCCAGATCCTGGACCAGTTGCTGGGGGAGAAAACCGACCGCAGGATCTCATTCTGGTACGGCGCCCGCTCAAAACTGGAACTGTTTTTCGATGAGGAGTTCAAGGGACTGGCCGAAAAATTTCCCAATTTTTCCTATCACGTCGCCCTGTCCAATCCCATGCCCGAAGACAAGTGGGAGGGGATGACCGGCTTTATCCATCAGCGCCTGCAAGACACCTATCTGGCCACACACCAGGATCCCACGGAAATCGAGTACTACATGTGCGGGCCGCCCATGATGGTCCAGGCCGTGGAGGAGATGCTGGACAGCCTGGGGGTGGAGCCGGAGATGATCGCCTACGACAAGTTCTCCTGACTAAAAGAACATCTTTTCAGGCGGACGTCTTTCCGGCACGTATTCCTGCGCGATCTTACCTTCATTCCATTCTCTGGAAACGTAAAGATTGCAGTAACAGGAGCCAAATTCAGCCACATCGGGCTCACGGTAGTCGCAGGGGCAGATGATGTCCCGGTCATTGTCCCGGTCGCCGGAGGCCAGCCTGCAGGGACAGACCATGTAGCCGTAGCGCGCCTTGTTCACGAGCAGGGCCTCCACCAGCTCCATGACCCGCTCGTGGCTGTTGCTGAAGTAATAGCCTTTGGGCTCATGGACTTTTTTCAGTTTTTCGTAAAGTTCACCGGCATCCATCACAGTCCCAGCGCCTCCTTGATTTTATCTAACTTGTAGCCGACGATGACATTGTCACCGATGATAACCGTGGGAAATGAACATCTGGGGTTGAATTTTTTCACATCGGCAAGAATGGCTTTGCGTTCATCCCCATCCAACAGATCGACATCCACGAATTCGTATTTAACGGTGCATTCATCCAAAAAACGTTTGGTGGATTTGCAGTGGCTGCATGTGCTCAGCGAAAACACCTTCACAGGTTTGTCAGACATGATCCTATCCTTTCCATGAAAAAAGAGGCGCGGGCATGCGTTCCTCCCCGGCCCGATCAACGTGGGGCCTGCCTAAAACAATGGGCGCCAACTTAAACCACTGAGTTTCAGACGATCCCTAAAAGCGATGGTAAGCGTCCCTACATTAAAGGTCCACCGGTAGTCGGTCAAGCAAAATCAGTGACACCGGAATGCATTCTCGGGGTTGGTTTTGCACCACCTCGGTGTTGCCAGGAACAGATGCCGATCAAAATACACATAAAAATTGAAACAGATCTTGACAGGAGTGGAATATTTATTTAATAGAATTAGTAATCATTCCTGATAAGGAATTGGGGTACGACATTGCAATTCAATCAGAGCTCGCCACAACTTGATTGCAAATCGTACATGCGTGTCCGGAGCATTCATGCCATTTAGCCAGATTACACTAACCGTAATCATAACAACCCAGACGTAATCTTTCCACGAAGGAGG
>JAGTUY010000014.1 GCA_018224455.1 Desulfosarcina sp. | reverse complement strand
TCCGGACCACACCATCCATTCTCCCGCTTTGCGGGTCAACGGAAATGACTTTTCTTCCGGCTATCTTGCCGCTAAGAAGGCTATCGATGATCGGGCCCTCAACCGGCATGTCTGGGAGACCTTGTGTCAGGCCCTGCCGCAGGCAACCGGTCGCGCGCCTGTCAACATTATCGAGATTGGTGCCGGCATTGGCATCATGCTGGCTCGGGTCGTTGACTGGGGCTTGCTGACAGGCCCTGCTACTTATGTGATCACCGACTGTGCCGAAGACCATCTCCGGGAAGGTCGGCAATACCTCTCAAAATGGGCGGCGCAGCGGGGTCATGATTTGTCCTGGCAGGACCATCGGCGCGGCCGACTGTGCACCGCCAGCGCCGATGTGTCGCTGGTTGTCGTCGTCGCCAGTGCCCAAACGGTTGCCGACGGATCCGATGGGCTGGGTCGGTTTCACCTACTGATCGCCCATGCCCTGCTTGATCTGGTAGATTTTCCCGCCCTGCTGCCGAAACTCCTGATGCGGCTCGAAGATAACGGTCTGGCCTACCTCACCTGCAACTTTGACGGTGACACGCTTTTTCTGCCCGAATACCCGGGGGAGGAAGAAAAAGAGATCCTCAGGCGCTATCATGCCTCCATGGAGGCGAGGGTCTCCGGAGCGAGCACCACCGGGCGGAGACTGCTGGCCTTCCTGCAACGGCCCGGCGTGACGCTCCTGGCCGCCGGTAGTTCGGACTGGCTCATCCATCCACGAGACGGACGCTATACAATCGATGAAGCGTTATTTCTGAATACCATCATTGCCACGGTGAAACAGGAACTTGTCGATAAAAATGGTCCAACACCGTCCGGCCTGAGTGCCTGGGCCGGTAAACGGCGCCGGCAGGTCGAGGCGGGTGAATTGATTTTTCTGGCCCGCCACCTCGATCTCCTGGCCCGTCGTTATTGGCCCCTGCCATGACCAGCGGGAAACGCACGTGGCCGCCGCTGCTGGTCTTCGGTTTGGCCTTCCTTTTCCTCAGCGTCCTGCTCAATGTCAATTATCCGGCCAAGCCGCTTTTTTCCTGGCGGCTTTTGCTGCCGTCCATCGATGTCTGGCTGTTGCTGATTACCATGGCCTTTGCCGCTGGTTGCGGCAAACGGTCTCTGTTCTGGACTCGCCTGATGATATGGACGCTCTTTCTTTTCCTGCGCCTGCTGCGCATCGGCGACACCGCCGTGCCCATGTACCTCAACCGGCCTTTCAACCTCTATATCGATTCGGGTTACCTCTTTGGCCTCTATGACCTGCTAAAGACCTCTTCCCGGTCCGGGGATTTTCTGTTGCTGTCGATGATCACGGTGACGGTGGCACTGGGGGCGACGGCCTCGAGTTGGTATGCCTGGCAGATGGCGGGCAGGGCGCTGGCGTCCGACCGTCTGCGCCTGGCCTTTTTAGGAGGGTCGGGCCTCATCCTCGGCGCAGCCCTGATCTCGGGATCGGAGCCAGTCGAACCGCCGGCCCTGGTCCGCCTCGGTCAGGAGATCCGCTTTGTGCAAGCGCAGGTGGAACAACAACAGGCCTTTGTCGTCCGACTGGAGCAAGTGGTCAGAGACAGAGAAGCACATCCTCTCTCCCTCAAGGGTCTGAAGGGCGCGGATGTTCTGTTGTTCATGGTCGAGTCCTACGGCCGCATTGTCTTCAGCCGTCCCCAGTACCGCCAGGCGATGGCAGCGACGATGGACCGCTTTGCCAAAGTCCTTGATCAGCAGGGCTTTGGCGCGGTTTCTACCTACTTGTTGTCGCCAACGTACGGCGGTTCATCGTGGCTGGCCTATGGCACCCTGGAGTCCGGACTGCGGGTCGGTAATGATCTCGAATACACCTTGCTGCTGCGATCCTCCTTGCCACCCATGGCGACCATTTTTCAAAAGGAAGGCTATCGTACCGTCTCAGTGATGCCCGGTACCCGGTTTGCGTATCCGGAAGGGGCCTATTTTGGCTACCAACAGGCCTATTACGCCAGGCATTTCAATTATCGCGGCCGGACGTTTGGATGGGCACCCATGCCGGACCAATTCGTCCTCGACTGGGTCCGACGCCAGGAATTGGATCAACGCGAGCAGCCGCGCTTCGTCCGCTATGCCTTGATCAGCAGCCACGCCGCTTTCAACATCCAGCCGCCATTGATTACCGACTGGTCTGCCATTGGCGACGGCAGCCTCTACAACGATCTTGAGCCGATCTATTATCCGATTTACTGGCCTGATCTAAGGAATGCCGGCGATGCCTATCTTCGCTCGCTGGACTACGAATTTTCCATCCTGGGAGACTACCTCGCAAGGTATGTCACTGCCGACACCATGGTCATCATCATGGGCGACCACCAACCCAACGTGCAGCTCACCGGTGCTGGAGAGTCCTGGTCGGTGCCGGTCCACGTCATCAGCCGCAACCCGCGCCTGCTGGAACCGTTCCGTAAACGCGGTTACACGCCGGGCCTGATTCCAGCCCAATCGCCCCCCCATGCCGGGATGGATACATTTTTACCAGGATTGCTGGAAGATTTCAGGTAACCGGGCAAGGCACGCTACCCGGGATGGCCAGAACTGGCGGGTCGGCCTCCGACAGAGGTCAGATCCACTTCATCTCCCTGGCTGCAAAATCCTTTTTCAATTTAGTGTGCAACAATATTGATTCCGCAATATGGAAACCGTGCGATTAAACCATAAAAAAACAATTGCTATATTTTTTATGAATAAGAAAAATATTTACTTGCTATTTTTTTTAAAACAAAATTATAAGAGTGTATAATTTCTGTGAAAATATGATTCAGATGGAGGCTTTTTTGGATAAAACAGTTCTTGACGCATTGGATAACGAGATCATTCTCCTGCTAACAGCGGAGGGGCGCATGCCGATTGGTGAGATGGCAACAAAGCTCGATGTGACCGCACCGACTATTCGAAGCAGGATAAAAATTCTCGAGGAAAAAGGTTTATTCAAAGTATCGGGCCTTGTCGATCCCAGCCGACACCCAGACATGATAACCGCAATCGTCGCCATGAGCATCCAGTCAAAGGGGCAGATGGATCAAATCATGGACAAAATCTCCCGGCTTGCAAATGTCGCATGGGCAGGGGTGGTTGCTGGACGTTACGATATCGTTGCCGAGGTGGTTTGTGTGGGAGGGAAGGAAGAATTATATCAATTTACCACTGAGACGATTCTTAAAATTGGCAATGTCGTCAGAAGTGAAACATTTATCATTATGAAATCCAGGCAGAACTGGTTACGCCTGCCTGAAGGTGTGGGAAATATATAAGTGAGAAATCGTGAGGATATTTTTCAGTTTCAATTTGCTGAAATGCAAATTGGCCATTAGTTTTCGGCATATCGGGTTTCGTCTTTGTAAGTCACCTTAAATCAGAGCATTAACCAAAAAAAAGGGGGTGGTATTTCTTTTTTCGGCAAGGGCAAACTGCGACGTTTGAAACACTGGTAACACCAGAGAAAAGAGAGGAAAAGAATGAAAAGGAATAAATTATTTTCGGCTATTTTGTCTTTGGTTTTTCTCTTCGGTATTATGGGAATCGCCACAGCGGGAACGTTGGACGAAATTGCACAAAGAGGAGAACTCCGTATCGCCTGTCAGACCCAGGGCGCGCCTTTCAGTTTTGTGGATAGGAATGGCGAGAGGACGGGCAGTTCAGTAGACCTTTGCAACATGATCGCCAAGGAGATGGGCGTGAAGGCCGTGTACCTGAATTACGACTGGGACGGCCTTATTCCGGCCCTGCTCTCGAAAAAGGCCGATATGCTGGCGGCCGATATGACGCCGACGTTGGCAAGGGCCATGAAAATAGCTTTTACCAACCCCTACATGTATACGGGAAGCGTTGTATTTGTAAAGCAGGACAGCCCCATCAAAACCCTCGAAGACGTAAAGAAAAAAGGGACCAAGTTGGCCGTACTTTTGGGATCGACCGGTGAAAACGACGCAAAAAAAGCCTTCCCGGAGGCGGAAATGAAGACATACAAAGGCGGCGGACCGCTTCTAATCAATGCGGTGATGGCAGGACACACGGATGCCGGTGTGAATGACGGATCGGCCGTGGTTGGCCAGTCGGCGAGTTTCCCCCCGAACAGCATTCGAATTTTAGAAGGACAGTTGTCAAGGTCACCGTTAGCCTTTGCTGTGCGCTATGATTCACCGGATCTGCAAAGTTGGCTCAACCTGTTCTTTCTGCACACCAGCTTGGATGGACGTCTTGATGAAAACCTGAACTACTGGGTCAATTCTCTGGATTGGAAGAAAGATCACTAGTTTATTGTAGGATCTATCGGGGAGATCGCGTAGATCGCGTTTTTATGGTGTGAGCCGGTCAAAGCGGCTCACACCCGTTTGCATCGCATCCATTATGTAAAACATACGGATAAATGACATGTTAGAATCCTTCAACTTCAGGGTTATCCTGGAATACATGCCCCTATACCTGCAATGCTTCCTGGCCACCCTCTGGCTATCTGCT
>JAGTUY010000013.1 GCA_018224455.1 Desulfosarcina sp. | reverse complement strand
CGAAGGCGCACCCATCGCCCACAACCTGAATCGTCTGCTCCTGGAACTTCAGGAGGCGGCCCGGGCCGTGGAAGCCCTGGCCGACTATCTTGAGCGCCATCCCGACGCCATCGTTTTCGGAAAAGGAAACCAGGAATGAACCGATTATCGCTGTGGACCCTCGCTTTCATTTGTTCGCTGATGACTATCTTCATCATTTCTGGATGCCGATCCATTACGCCATCGGTGTCCTACTATATCCTGAACCCCGTGATTGCCGGGCCGATGCCCCCAGCCGATGCAGATGACCAACGACCCATCATCGTTGGCATCAGCCCGGTTGAACTTCCCGGATATCTCAATCGGGTACAGATGGTGAAACGGACCGGGCCGAACCAGCTGGAAGTCTCTTCCCGCCATCGGTGGGCCGACTATCCGGACCGCATGCTTCAGCAGGTGCTCGGCGAAAACCTCAGCAAACTCACTATCGATACACGGGTTTACACCGCTCCCTGGCCGGCCGGCCTCAAGCCGGATGTCACCGTCGACGTGACCTTTCTCGAGTTGATCGGCACGAGCGATAAAAAGATGCTGCTCAGCGCGGTGTGGACGATCACCGGTAGCGGCGACCCGTCGCCGGCTCACCGGACCGCCCTTTCAGAGACGATCACCGGATCGGGCTTCGATGACCTTGCCGCTGCCCACAGCCGTGTGCTTGAGGCGCTTTGCCGGGAGGTTGCCGACTCGCTGAGCGGTTTTCTTGTCCATTGACTGTCGCCCACCCGTTTCAGTCGCCGCCAATGGTTCTGGCTTTGATGAGAAACGACAGCACCAGGCAGACACACGCACCTGCCAGGCAGACGCTGAAAGCGCTTTTGAATCCAGATAGCGAATAAGGTTCGCCGGCACCACCGGCCTTATCGATGATGGTGCCGGTCAGCACCTGGAAGGCGGCGACACCCAAAAAGGGCGCCGGGTTGAGAATGCCGGCGGTCAGGCCCAGGCGCTCAGTCGGCGTGGTTTCCCGGATGATGCCCCAGATCGTGCTGATGAAACCGCCGATGACAACGCCCATCATGAAAAAGAGCGTTGCATATCCGACGACACCCAATCGGTCGAAAACCAGGATGATGGCCAGCCAGCAAAGGGTGTAGACCGCCGTGATGAAAGACAGCGTATGGGCCTTGTTCAAGTCAAAACGATTAGGGAGCCAACCGAAAAATGGCGCGCCGATGATGACGCCGATGGGGATCAGCATGTTCAGTTTGCTGGCCAGGATGCGTTCGACGTCCAGCACGACCATTATAAAGGGCGTGGCCCACAATCCCTGCAGGGCTACTGCCGTTCCGTAGATGCCGAAGAAAATGGCTGCCACCAGCCAGAACTGCGTGGAAGCAATGATCGCGACCGTGTTGCCTGCCAGACCCGGTGACGGCGTGTCGGGGGCATTGTCATGTGGCGAATCCGGATGCTTCGATGGCGGTCGATCGTGGGTGATGGCCAGCATCAGGATGGCCATTGCCATGGTGACGCCGCCGATGAAAAAAAAGGTGGGCCGCCAGCCCCAGTTGCTGGCCGCCCAGGCCAGCGGCGTGGTGGCCACCACCGCACCGAAGTTGCCCACGGACATGAGCAGCCCCACCATGGTGGCGAACTCTTTTTCGCTGAACCACTGGGACAGGGATTTGACCGTCGGCACGTAAACCCCGCCCACCCCGAAGCCGATCAGCGCGCGGCCCAGTGTTGCCCAACCGATGGACGGTGCCAAACCGAAGATGAAGCACCCCAAGGCCGCCGTCATACTCCAGTAGGCAATTACCCGCCGCGGGCCGATGCGGTCCGCCAGATATCCCACGATGGGCTGGTCTAAGGCGTAGATGTAAAAATACATCGACGACATGAACCCCAAAGCCGTTGCATTGGTTTTGAAGGCCTCCAACAGGTCCGAGACGATCACCGAGGTGGAGACCCGGTGGAAATAGACGAAGAAATAGATCAGGCAGATGACGGAAAAGACCACCCAGCGGTGGGGGTCGCGATTGTTAGCCGGTGTGGCTGGGGGCATGGGGCGATCCTTTTTTTAATGATGATGTCCAGCCGTCGCGCTGCCTTAACACAGCCGCCTGTCGATGTACATTGTAAAGCCAACTTCCGCTGAGAAAATGTCTTGACAAAAAAACTGATTTCGGTATTTTTCGGCCCAACAATGTCCGGCTCGAAATAGATTGCCGCGGATAAAAAGGGGACATCCCCGGATCGAAACACCATCGGTTCGGGGATTTTTGTTTCTCCGGACAGCAGAACCCGTTTTGCTAAAAGGAGGAGAGATGAGGAAGCGATTTTTTACAATAGACTTAATTTACGATGGAAGCACGGTTGACGACGTATTCTCCTGGAAGCTGCGCTATTTTACAGGCAAGGACAAGAACAAAGGCGACCGACCCTGATCCTCTGTTCGGCTATGTTTATGAGGAGATCACCGATCGGGAGGGGGCCCAGGCCCAGATTTCTGCTGGCCTGGACAGGGTTGCCCTCACCGGTGGCGTGGACTGGGTGAACGACGAGATCGAAACCTCTTCCGCACCGGCCCGCGCGACCTACGACAATCCGGCCGGATTTCTGTTGGCCAAAGGTAAGCTGCTGGGCGAGCGCCTCACCCTGTCGGCGGGCGGCCGCCACGACAGCTATGAAGTGGAAATTAAAGAAGGCGAGGGCGGCAAAGAGGAGGATGATCACTTCACACCCAATGTGGGCCTGGCCTATCTGGTCACCGACCAGTTGAAAGTACGGGCCAACTACGGACAGGCCTTTGTCGTGCCCGGCGCCGATCAACTGGCCGCTGATTACCCCAACCCCTTTTCATTCACCGGTGCCCGGGTCTTGGGCAATCCAGATCTCAAACCGGAAAAAAGCGCCACCTGGGAGGGCGGGCTCGATTTTACCGGCAAGGGTTTGTTTGCCAGCCTGACCCTCACCAAGACCCTGCTCTCTTCGGACCGCTGGGGAAAGCTGACCCTCAAAGGGGACATCACCAACCTGTTCAATTCGGACTACGAGTACGTGAAAGAGGCGCAGATCGTGGAAAGCGCCGTCAACGACTACATTCACAAGACCCTGATGATCGATTTGACGAAACCCATGGCCGTGGCCTCGACCCTGGAGGGATTTCGCGAGAAGATCCGCCATGTGGGCAACAGCTACTCGCCGTCCCAGGTGTGGGGATTGTACCATCGCATCGGGCTGGACGCCTCGCGCCAGCAGTTCATGGATTCCCTGGGACGTGATCGGGTCGACACCAGCCTGCTTTTTACCGGTGCCGACATGGACAATCTTTCCGTCGAGCGCCGACAGTACAAAGCGATGTCCGTCTAAGCCCTGG
>JAGTUY010000012.1 GCA_018224455.1 Desulfosarcina sp. | reverse complement strand
TCCCGCGATGACCTGTCAGAGATCCCGGCGCGACGGCTGGAAACCCTGTTTCGAGAGGTGGCTGTACCGTGACGCCGGCCATTGCACGTACCTTTTACCGCCTTGCCGGCGGCAACACGACGGTTCCTGTGGCACTGGGGCTGCGCAACATCTATATTCTTCCCACAGGCTATGGCCTGCTTTACCTGACAGTGCTGGGGGCCATGCTGATCGGGTCCGTCAACTACAACAACAACCTGGGCTTTCTGCTGACGTTTCTGCTGGGCAGCCTCGGGCTGACGGCCATGATGCACACCTACAGCATGCTCTATGGCCTGCGGCTGCTTTCGGCGACGGCCATGCCGGCATTTGCCGGCCAACCCGTGGAGGTGGACCTGCGGCTTGCCGATGTGGACCGGCCGCGAACCGGCCTGTGCTGGTATTTCAAAACGACGCATCGTACCCGCGCGGATTTCAGACCCGGTCAACCAGCCCGGATTCTGGTTGGTGCCGGGGCAGGCCGCCGGGGGCTGTTCGATCCGGGATGGCTGCGCATCGCTTGCGACTATCCCCTGGGGTTGTTCCAGGCTTGGGCGCGGATTGACACCGGATTGCAGTGTCTGGTCTACCCCGGACCCATTTTTGCGCCGATTCCCGGCGCCACGACTTTGTCGGCGCAGCGAAAAGGCGACATTGGTCAAACGGCCGGCGTCGAGGATTTTGTGGGCCTGTCGGCCTACCAACCCGGCGACCCACCGCAGCGAATCCACTGGCAGGCCTATTCGCGGGGCCGGGGGCTTCACACCAAAACCTTTGCCGGCCAGGCTGGCGTCGGCCTGATGTTGGATATCGATGACATCAAGGGCGGCGATACGGAGAGAAAGCTCTCCATCCTCTGTTTCCATATTCTCCAGGCGCACAATCAGCGACGCAGCTATGGCCTGCGGCTGGCCGGGCAAACCTTTCCTGCGGCCAACGGCAGGGTTCATCGGGATCGATGCCTCCGGGCGCTGGCCCGTTACGGAAACGACTGAGCCATGCAACGTCAGCCCATTCGCCCGTTGCTCCTGGCACTTGCGGTGGCCATGGCGCCCCTGGTGCTTCAACTGCCGTGGTGGACCGTGGCGTGGTGCTCGGTCTCGTGGGGATATCTGATCCTTCGGGACCGTTGCGGATGGCCTGTGGCATCACGCGGCGTCCGGCTGACGATTTTCATCGTCGGCATGACGGCGGTGCTGATGTTTGCCGGCCTGCGTTTTGACGGCGGGGATTTCATCACCCTGCTGGCCGTGATGGCCGGTATCAAACCCCTTGAGGTGCGAAGCCGGCGGGACAGTATGGTGACGGTTTTTCTGGCCTATTTTCTGACCATCACCAGCCTGTTCGTTTTTGAAAATCTTTCCATGACGATCTACCTGTTCGTGTCGGTCTGGACGACCACCGGCGTGCTGATCCACGTGAACGACCCCACGGGGCCGCTCGGCCGGCAGCTGAAGCTCTCGGCCAGGCTGATCCTTGTGGCGGTGCCGCTGACGGGGCTGCTTTTTCTTCTGTTCCCGCGCCTTTCCGGCAGTTTCTGGGGATCCCCGTGGGCCGGGCAAAGCCGTTCCGGCTTTTCCAGCAACCTGCGCATCGGCGACGTGTCCCGGCTGGTTCTGGTGGACGAACCCGCCTTTTCGGTGACCTTCGACTCACCGGTTCCGGATGCGCACCGGCGCTATTGGCGGGGCATCGTTTTTGAGCGCTTTGACGGGACCGGCTGGTATCCCGCCAGCCGCCAGGCAGCCCGCCGGGGCAGTATCGGCGGAACGGATCTGTCTCGCTACACGGTGATTCTCGAACCACATGGCCAGCGGAACCTGTTCGTCCTGGACCTGCCGGTGACGGCAAACGCCGTGGCCACCATCATGGACGATCACACCCTGACCGCCCGACGGCCCATCTGGCAGCGTTTTCGTTACGGCGCAGCATCCTTCCTGAATGCCATGCCGCATTCTGCCGACGAACCCGATGACGCGAACCTGCAACTGCCGTCGGACCGTAATCCGCAGACCGTTGCCCTTGCACGCCGGTGGGCCCGGACCCATGCCGGGTCCGACGGCCTGGTGGCGGCAGCCCTGGCATTTTTCAAGGAAAATGGGTTTTCGTATACCCTTCAGCCGGATCGGTTGGGGATTCACGCCGTGGATGATTTTCTTTTTGTCAGCCGGAAGGGATTTTGTGAGCATTTTGCGACCGCTTTTACCGTGCTCATGAGGGCTGCCGGTGTGCCGACTCGGATCGTGGGCGGGTATCAGGGGGGCAGGTGGAACGCCTTGGGAGATTTTCTCACCGTTCGCCATTCCGATGCTCACGTCTGGTGCGAGGTGTGGCAGACGGGGCGGGGATGGGTACGCGTGGATCCGACCTTCGCCGTAGCCCCAGACCGCATCGATGCCGGCATTGAGCGCGCCCTTGCCGGAGAGACGCTGCTCTGGTTTCTCGGTCGGTCCCGGGACGATCTGTTGTCTGGCTTGACCGAAACCGTAAGCCAGACCTGGGAGGCCGTGAATACCCGGTGGGACATGTGGTTCATGGGCTTTTCCGCCGAAGACCAGATCGCTCTTTTGAGACGAATAGGCATCTTTGCGGGACGGCGAAGTGGCTGGCTGCTGTTTATGGCGTTGCCGCCGCTGTTTATCGCCGGGATGATCTTGCTGGGCCGCCTGCGAAAAAAAGCAAATCCAAAACCACTTGAAGACAACGTGCTGAGGATTTACGAACGTTTTCTGGACAAGATGGCCAGCGCCGGCATCCCCAAGCCCTTGCACCAGGGGCCGTTGGACTATGGTCGCTTGCTGATGGAGCGGCATCCTGCACTCGAGCGGGATGTGGATGCGATCATTGGATGTTACATCGATCTGCGATACGGCCATGAATGCGATGCGGACGCGTTGAAGGCCTTTCGTTTGCGGGTGAGGCGTTTCAAGCCGCGACAGGCGATGGCTGCCGGCGGTCTGAGGACTGAGGACTGAGTACTGAGGACTGAGGTCTGAGGACTGAGGACTGAGGTCAGAGGTCTGAGGTCGGAGGACCGAAGTCGGAGGTCCGAGCCCAGAGCCTGGAGCCCAGAGCCTGGAACCCAGAACCCAGAAACCAGGGACCAGAAACCAGGGACCAGACTTCAGTCCACTGACCGTTCATCCTGCGGCGTCAACGATCCCCGGTGAATCGCCGAATGGCCGAACCGTTCGGCAATCCGGTCCACGGTACGGTCAATTTTTTCCCATCCGCGCTCCTTTTTTTCAATACCCGCAAAAAGGCATGCCTGCTGGGGCGTGGTGTCGGCAATCAATGCCGATGCCCCCACGCCGATTAGCCGAACCGCCCTGTCTAAAGACTGACTCGCCAGCAGGGCCTCAGCCGTGCGGTAGATGGTTTCCGAGGAGTGGCTGGGGCTGTCCATGGTGACGCTGCGGGTCGTTTGTTTGAAATTTGTGTCTTTCAGTTTCAATGTGATCGTCCGGGCCAGAAATTGCTGGCGACGAAGCTGGCGGCCCACCTCCTGGCTCTGGGCCAGCAGATGTTGCTTCAACTGTTCCCGGTCCCGTGTGTCGGCCGACAAGGTCCGTTCCGTTGAAATCGATTTGGTGGGGGAATGGGGGGTGACGGTGGCTTGGTCCTGGCCGTGGGCAAGGTCCACCAGCCGATGGCCGAATTTGCCTAGTCGATCCACCAGAACGCTTGGTCTGGTTTTTCTGACATCTCCCAGAGTGGCGATGCCCATTTGTCTGAGTTGCCCATGGGCATGCTTGCCCACACCAGGCACCTTTTCCACGGGCAGGGCGGCGATGGCCCGGGAAACCGCTTCATGGCCGATGACGGTCAGGCCGTCTGGCTTTTGCATGTCCGAGGCAATTTTGGCCAGGAACTTCAAAGGGGCGATGCCGATGGAACAGGTCAGGTTCAGCTTGTCCCGGATGTCGCTCTTAATGGCCCAGGCCATGTCGTGGGGCGAACCGTAAAGCCGGCCGCATCCGGCCGCATCCAGGTAGGCTTCATCGATGGAGACCTGCTCAACGATCGGCGAATAGCGGCCGAGGATTGCCATGACCGATCGGGAGACCTCGCTGTAGCGGGCCCTGCGAGGGGAGACGATGACCAGCCGGGGGCAGCGCTGTTTGGCCATGAACATGGGCATGGCGCTGTGGACGCCGTATCGGCGAGCTTCATAGCTGGCGGCCGCTACGACCCCCCGGCCCGAGTCGCCGCCCACGACCAGGGCTTTTCCTTTCAGCTCCGGGTGGTCTAATTGTTCCACCGAGGCAAAAAAGGCGTCCATATCGATGTGCAGAATCATAGGCTCACTTTACCGGTTACCGGATTACCTTTCAAGATGTGTTCCTCGTTTCAGGGTTCCTGGGCATGTCATAACAGCTGCAAAGCAGGAAAATGATCAACATCGGTATGCGGGGTTGTCAGAGATTACAAAAATGTTGTAAACAGGGATCTGTGAACCATTTTTTGAGTCCCATTGCGAGAAAAAAAAGGAAAAAGATGAAAGCCATTGAACAGGTCACCCTTTTCTACGAGATATCCAATGCCCTCAACGAGCATCTGGACCTGAAAAAATCCATGTACAAGGTGCTGGATATTCTCTCCACCTCCATGCAGATGGAGCGGGGAACCATCTCTATTCTCAATCCCTTGAGAAACGAAATCAACATCGAGGTCGCCCACAGCCTTTCCAAAAGTGCCATGGAGCGGGTAAAATACAAGCTGGGTGAGGGGATCATCGGCCGGGTGATCGAAACCGGCGAGGCCGTGGCCATTCCCAAAATCAGTGAAGAACCCCTGTTTCTTAACCGGACCGCCTCGCGCAAAATCAAGGGTATGGGTGAGGTCTCTTTTATTTGTGTCCCGGTGCAAAAGGGCAAACGGGTGGTGGGTGCCCTGAGTGTAGACAGGGCCTACGATCCCGAATACCCTCTGGGGGCAGGCACCAAACTGCTATCCGTGGTGGCCACCATGCTGGCCCGCCACGCCATCAACCTGGAAACCATCCACCTTGAAAAAGAGGCCCTGCGAGCGGAAAATAAGCGTCTGCGGGACGAACTGGAAAACAAGTACCGCATCAACAATATTATCGGCAACAGCAATAAAATGCGCGAAGTCTACCAGATGATCAGCCAGGTCTCGCGCAGCAACGCCACCGTGCTGATCCGTGGAGAAAGCGGCACCGGCAAGGAACTGGTGGCCAACTCCATTCACTACAACTCCACGCGGTCGAAAGGGCCGTTCGTCAAAGTCAATTGCGCGGCCATTCCCAACAACCTCATCGAAAGCGAACTGTTCGGTCATGAAAGGGGAGCCTTCACCGGGGCAGTCAAACAAAAACCCGGGCGGTTCGAACTGGCCCACAAGGGCACCATTTTTCTGGACGAAATCGGCAGCATCGAACCCGACGTGCAGGTCAGGCTGCTGCGCGTTCTGCAGGAGCGTGAATTCGAGCGGGTGGGCGGTCACCGGACCCTCAAGGTGGATGTGCGCATCATTGCAGCCACCAACAAGAACCTGGAACAGGCCGTGGAGGAAGATTCCTTCCGCGGCGACCTGTATTACCGTCTCAATGTGTTTCCCATTTACATGCCCCCCTTGCGGGAACGCAAGACGGATATCCTGCTGCTGGCGGACTTCTTTCTGGAGCGGTACGCCGAAGAGAACGGACGGGAAGTCAAACGGCTCTCCACCCCGGCCATCGACATGCTCATGGTCTACCACTGGCCCGGAAATGTACGTGAACTGGAAAACTGCATCGAACGAGCCGTGTTGCTCTGCGAAGAGGGCGCCATCCACAGTTACCACCTGCCGCCCACGCTTCAGACGGGCAAGGAGAGCGGTACCCTTTTGGATCTCTCTTTGGAGGATGCCGTGGGGGCGCTGGAAAAGGAGATGATCATCGACTCCCTGAAAAACACACGGGGAAACATTACCCTGGCCGCGGAGATCCTCAAGACAACGGTGCGCAAATTTGCCTATAAGGCCAAAAAATACGGGGTGGACTACCGTACCTACCGCTAGAAAAAGACTACGAATGTCCAATGTCGAACAAGAAACCGCAGAATGCCGAAGGAAGGAATTCTGTCTGTTTTATTTGACATCGCGTAGCGATACGCTCCTTCGATATTCGTGATTGGGGATTGGATATTCTGCGGTTCGCTTTTAACCAGCGGCATCGGGGTTGCTGCGGATGCGGCTGATCAGTGCGGCCTCGCCGCGAATGGCGTCGGCCAACTGTCGGGTGAGCGTTCCTTTCTGTGACCGGATCTGACCGGTTCCTTCTGATCGATTCACCAGCCAGGTGACGTACATTTTTTCAAGGGTGGCGTTGACATCAGTCAGAACCACGGCCATGCGCTCCCGGGCCTTCTTCAGCGCTTCGGTTTGCGAGGCAATGATCCCTCGCTGATTGGGGAATTTTTTGCCGATGCGCTTCAGCCGGTCCAGTTCCGTGTCCATCATCACCAGGATATCATCCATCATGACCATATTGCGGTAAAGCGCCGTGGATACCTGGTTGTGGGTAAAACGGATCAGCTCCCCTTTGACCTTCAGGGAAGCGAGTTTGGATCGAAGCGGCTCTTTTTTATAGTACTTGTTGTAGGCCCAAAACCCGCCGCCGCCGGCAAGGGCGAGCACGAGCACCAGGGCGATGAGGACTCCGACGGCCCCACCGCTGGTATTGTTAATCGGGCTGATCGGACGGTTTAGTTTGGGGGCCATACTTCTTTTCGACGACATCGGTGTTGTTCGTCATTCCGGTGAAAGCCGGAGTGAGGGTATGTTAATCCATTCGGTCAACAATTTTAATTCGTCGGACACGTTTCACTATCATTATCGGCAGGTGGCCGAAAACCTGTATTTTTTTGGCAACTTTTCCTCCGTTTGCCGTTGATTGGATAACTGGCGGACCGGTTTTCCGTTGACGAGATTTCTCTGGTTCAATAAGTCAAACGGGTGATCGATCTGAGCGCCGATTTTCTTTCTATCACGATCATTACCAACCAGGAGAACGATATGCGTGTGGCATTGAGCATTGCCGGTTCGGATTCATCGGGTGGCGCCGGCATCCAGGCAGACCTGAAAACCTTTCAGGCGTTAGGGGTGTTCGGCATGAGTGCCGTGACCGCGGTGACGGCGCAGAATACACAGAAGGTATACGACATCCAGGAGATGCGGCCGGAAATCGTTTACGGCCAGATCGTCTGCCTGTTCGAAGACATCCCCGTCCATGCGGTCAAAATCGGCATGGTGGCCAGTGTTCCCCTCATCGAAGCCATTGCCGATGCCCTGGGCGGCCTTGAACGGCTCCCGCCGGTGGTACTGGATCCAGTGATGATTTCCAAAAGCGGGTACGCCCTGCTCCAGCCCGATGCTCAGGCGGCCCTGGTCCGGCACCTGTTCCCACTGGCCCGGGTGGTCACCCCCAATCTGCCTGAAGCCGAGGCCCTGCTGGGAAAGAAGATCGCGGATATCGATGCAATGAAAATCGCCGCACGGGAAATTTCGGCATTGGGGGCGAAAATGGTCGTGGTCAAGGGGGGGCATTTAGGGCGGGGGAACGCCACGGATGTGCTGTTTGACGGACAAGATTTCAGGCTGCTGGAGAGCCGGCGGATTGACACGGCCAACACCCACGGCACCGGCTGCACCTTTTCATCGGCCATCGCTGCCCACATGGCGCGGGGCGAGTCTTTTTTCGATGCAGTAACCCAGGCCAAGACCTACATTACCGGGGCGATTGAAAATGCCTTGTCTTTAGGAAAGGGATGCGGTCCCACTCACCACTTTTTCGACTTGTACCGTCGGGCGGGAATGGGTGTCGGCTGAAGGGGAGGGTGGATCGCTTTCACCCTTCAGCACCGAGCCGATCGCGCCATCCTCCACGGTCGCTGATGGCGTATTTTCTACCCAGCCTCCGCTCCGCAGCGGCCCGGCGCTCGGGAATATACCAATCGTACGAGAGCACACGTCGGTCAATGCCGGTACGCTGTTCACCGGCTGTCCGTCCGCGAACCGGCGGCTGTTTTTTTTCTTGCATGCGCATTGCTTGCCTTTCTGGTCGACCACCAGGTAAAGGGGATCGACAGGTCCTTAAAAAATCCGGTCATTTGTCGATGGTGGTCAGCAACCGACGCCACTTAAAACGAACCCACTGAAAAAGGCCATGGTCCTTCGCGCTTCCGTTTTGGATGGTCGTAAGGAAGCAGCCTCCCCCGCCGCCGCCGCCGCCGCCGGCGGTGGACGCCGTCGATGTTGTGGCAAGCCCCGCCGGGTCCACGATTATTCCGTTGGCAACGCCGTCGGCATCGCCATAACCGCCGTCCTTGACTTCAACGGTCACTGACCGGCGGTCTGCGGATATTGCCGCCGGATCGATCAGCACCATCTGTTCGATCTCTGCGACCGTCTCTGCAGTTTCCACGACGAGCTCCGTGGGCTCGCAGCCGATGACCGGGGGCGAGAAAGAGCGGGTCACCTGGGCCTGGACCACGCCACCCTCCTGATCGTCGCTGATGCCGTTGCCATCAAGATCGCCATCCGCGGCCTGGGTGGTGAAATAAGCCCTTGCAGACCAGGCGGACGCCCGTCCGCCGGAGTCGAAGAAACGGACCCGCCAGCTATAGGTCCCTTGTAGGCCCGCACCACGATGGTGTATTCGGTCCGGCCGTCGAGAAGGTTGAGGGTGCCGGTAACCCCGGAACCCTCCCAATCGGGCCTGCTGTAATCGTAGGCCTGGCCGCTTTTTCTGGCGAACAACCGGTAGCCGTCGGTGGCCGGACCGCCGGGGTCCCAGCGAAGCGTCACACTGGCAGCCGCAGCGGCGGTGGTTGTCAACAATATGAAGAGGAGAATGAAAATGGAACGGATGCGGGCAATGGTAAAAAGCGATGGTTTCACGATATTATCCCAGACAATGCTCCTGGTCGATTTCCAGTACGAATAAAAAACCACGTCGGTCCGGCAATGGAATGATCAGCTCCGAAGCAATTGGTTTGCCAGATTGCCCTCGATTAATTCGATTGGATCTCAACCTTCTGCTTATGTTATAAAAATTTATTGATCAAGGATTGGGTCAGGGATTGGGCCGGGCTCGGGTTTCCCGAGATATCCATCCTGGTGGGAAAAAGATGGTAACACTGCTGCGCAAGAACCGTAATCGGTCGGGTGGCTGAAAAGAAAAACCGTTAAACGGGTGATTAGCGGATCATGCAGCGCTTTACAAAGGGTTCGGCCAAGGTTTTTAATCGCTGCATCGCGTCCACAGAGAGGGTCGGGTCCCGCCGTTGGTTGAATTCGGGGTCGAGGCACACGGCTCGGTTGTTGAACGGCTGGAGCACATAGCGGGCGGCGCCTTCGATCGTTTTGGCGATGGATTCAACCGTGGTTTCGTTGACAAATGGCTCGGCACAGGTGGTGCGAAATTCATAGGCGGGGGCGGATTCCATGATGGCCCGGATGCTCGTTTTCAGCCGTTCATGGATATTTGGGTCTTGGCTGAAAGGATGGTAGTCCTTTAAAGGCGCCTTGATGTCCATGGCGATAAAATCCACCAGGTGCTGCGTAATAAGTTGACGGAGCACCCTGGGCCGACTGCCGTTGGTATCCAGCTTCACGGGGTATCCCAACGCTTTGACGGCCCGGCAAAGATCGAAAAGACCCTTGTCCAGCGTGGGTTCTCCGCCGGTGATGGCCACGCCTTCCAGCATGCCTCGGCGGGATTTTAAAAAACCTATAACCGCTGACAATTCGAAGCGCGCCGGGTATTCCCCCCGGGCCAGGTCTGCGTTGTGGCAATAGGGGCAGGTGAAATTACAACCGGTGACGAAAAGGACGCAGCTGATCTTGCCGGGAAAGTCGATAAAGGAGTTTTTCTGGAGACCGGCCAGGATCATGCGTTGCTAGACCGACCCCGTCTGCCGCAGGGCATCATCGCCGCAGGCCGGATCTGTCGCTTCGGTCGGGTCGTCCATTGGCGGGTTGCATCGGCTATCTTCCTTCATGGCGACTGCCGCCTCTACCCCCGGCTCCTCGAGGGTGATTTTAAATGGCCGGCGGCGGCAGTATTCAGCTTGCTTGCCGTCGTTCCACTGCTTCACCGGTCGCAGGTACCCCACCACCCGCGAGTAAACTTCCGTTTCGCGGTTGCAGTGTGAGCAGCGAGTCTGTTCACCATTGAGGTAGCCATGGGACGGACAGATCGAAAAAGTGGGGGTCAGGGTGAAGTAGGGCAGGTGGTAATTATCCGACACCTTGCGAATCAGCGACTTGACTGTCTCGATGTCGGTGACCTGCTCGCCTAAAAACAGGTGGAGTACGGTACCGCCGGTGTATTTGACCTGCAGGTTGTCCTGAAGCATCAGCGTCTCAAAGATGTCGTCGGTGTGATTCACCGGCAGTTGCGTGGAGTTTGTGTAATAGGGCACGGCCCCTTTTTGAACGTCTTCCTCGTTGGCGCATAGGATGTCCGAAAAGCGTCGCTTGTCGATCATGGCCAGGCGGTATGAGGTGCCTTCGGCCGGTGTGGCTTCCAGATTGAAAATCTCGCCGGTACGGTCCTGGATCTCGGTGATCATGGCCCGCAGTTCGTCCATCACTTTCACGGCAAAGGCCTGGCCGCTGGCGGTGGTGATGTCTGCTCCCAGAAAGTTCAGACAGGCTTCGTTCATGCCCAGGATGCCGATGGTGGAAAAATGGTTTTTCCAGTAAACGCCGGCGCGGTTCTTGATGGATCTTAAGTAGAACTTGGAATAGGGGTAGAGGTTCTTGTCGGTAAACTGTTCCAGGACTTTGCGTTTGATGGTCAGGCTTTCAATGGCCAGGTCCACCTTGGCTTGGAGACTGTCGAAGAATTCGGTTTCATCCTTGGCCTCATGGCCGATCCGCGGGAGATTGATGGTCACCACGCCGATGGAACCGGTCAATGGGTTGGCGCCGAAAAGACCGCCGCCGCGCTTGAGCAGCTCGCGGTTGTCCAGCCTCAGGCGGCAGCACATGGAACGGGCGTCTTCCGGAGACATGTCCGAATTGACGAAGTTGGAAAAGTAGGGGATGCCGTATTTGCCGGTCATCCGCCAAACGGTTTCCAGGTTGGGGTTGTCCCAGTCGAAATCCTTGGTGATGTTATAAGTGGGGATGGGGAAGGTGAAGACGCGACCCTTGGCGTCGCCTTCGATCATCACTTCGGCAAAGGCCCGGTTGAAGGTGTCCATCTCCGACTGGAACTCGCCGTAAGCGGCTTTTTTATCCTTGCCGCCAATGATCACCGGATGGTCCTTCAACGTGCCCGGCACACAAAGATCCATGGTGATATTGGTGAAGGGCGTCTGGAATCCCACCCGCGTGGGAATGTTGATGTTGAAGACGAACTCCTGGAGGGCCTGCTTGACCCGGGCATAGCTCAGTTTGTCATAACGGATGAAGGGTGCCAGCAGGGTATCGAAGTTGGACAGGGCCTGGGCACCGGCCGCCTCCCCCTGGAGGGTGTAGAAGAAGTTGACGATCTGGCCGAGCGCTGAGCGAAGATGCTTGGGCGGACCGCTTTCGACCTTGCCCTCGACGCCCTTGAACCCGTTGCGCAGGAGGTCGGTCAGATCCCAGCCGACGCAGTAGACCGACAGCAGGCTCAGGTCGTGGATGTGCAGGTCCCCGTCGGCATGAGCCCGCCGAATTTCCGGCGGATAGATTTTGTTGAGCCAGTATTCCGCGGTAACGTCAGAGGAGATGTAGTTGTTGAGCCCCTGGAGGGAATAGCACATGTTGCTGTTTTCTTTTATCTTCCAGTCCAGTTTGCGGATGTAGTGCTCCACCAGGTCCACCTGGGCCTCTGTGGCAATACGCCGGATCTGGGCATGCTGCTCCCGGTAGATGATGTAGGCTTTGGCCGTTTTATAGTAAGGAGAGTCCAGCAGCACGCGCTCCACGATATCCTGAATTTCCTCCACCTCGGGAGTGGACCCCATGCGAAGTTCATGGGCCAGGGTCAGGACCCGCAGGGTCATCTTCTTGGCGTCTCGTTCCCCGAATTCTCCCGAGGCGTGACCGGCCTTGGCGATGG
>JAGTUY010000011.1 GCA_018224455.1 Desulfosarcina sp. | reverse complement strand
GCTGGATGTTCGTACGCCCAAAGAGTTCCAGGGTGGCCACATCCAAGGGTCGCTATTGCTCGATTATTATTCCAGTGATTACCTGGAACGGCTCAAGGCCCTGGACAAGGAAAAAACCTATTTGATTTACTGCCGCAGTGGCAACCGCAGTGGAAAGAGCCTCGCCATTTTCGAAAAACTGGGTTTTCGCCGTGCCTATCATATGGATACCGGCGTGATTGGCTGGTCACGGAAAAAGTACCCGCTGGTTCAGGAGTCAAGGCGTTGACAGACATGCCAGAAAAAGAGGTGGCAACATGACCCTGGAGGATGAAATTCGGTTAATGGCCCGCCGGCGAGGCGATGACTATCGTCCGCGAACCCGGCACCTCGACGATCAGGGTCGGGTCATTTACACCAACCGGCTGTTCCTGGAGAGCAGCCCCTATCTGCTGCAGCATGCCCACAACCCTGTGGATTGGTACCCATGGGGGGATGAAGCATTTGACACGGCGCGGCGGCTGGACCGGCCGGTGCTGCTTTCCGTGGGGTACTCCACCTGTCACTGGTGCCACGTCATGGAGGAAGAGTCGTTCGAAGACGTGGAAATTGCCCGGTATATCAGCGACAACTACATTGCCGTCAAAGTCGATCGCGAAGAGCGGCCCGATGTTGACGCCATTTACATGAGCGCCGTCCAGGCCATTACCGGCAGGGGCGGGTGGCCCATGACGGTCTGGTTGACCCCGGATCGGGAACCCTTTTACGGGGGAACCTATTTCCCGGCCCGGGATGGCGACCGCGGCTCACCGGTAGGATTTCTCACGATGCTCAAAAAAATCCGCGAGAGCTACGATGAAAAACGGGATATGGTCGCCCAGTCCGCCGGCGAACTCACCCGGGCGGTGCGGCAGATGCTGACGCCGGTCGTTGGCGGCCGGCTGCCCTTGGACGGCGTGATGGACCATGCCGTCTCGTCCAGCAAGACCCGCTTCGATGGGGTGCACGGCGGAATCAATGGCGCCCCCAAATTCCCCAGTTCTCTGCCCATTCGGCTCTTGCTGAGGCACCATCGGCGCAGCGGTGACGCGGACAGCCTGGACATGGCTGTCCTGACCCTTGAGAAGATGGCTGCCGGCGGCATGAACGATCAGGTGGGCGGCGGCTTCCACCGCTATTCCACCGATGCGGGTTGGCTGATTCCCCATTTTGAAAAAATGCTTTACGACAATGCGCTGCTGGTACCGGCCTACATCGAGGGCTGGCAGGCGTCCGAGAATCGGCGATTCAGGCAGGTGGCCATAAATACCCTGGAGTATGTGTCCCGCGAGATGACCTCGTCGGACGGGGCCTTTTTCTCCGCCACCGATGCAGACAGCTTGGCGCCCTCCGGACAACGCGAGGAGGGCTGGTTTTTTACTTGGACCCTTGAAGAACTCTACGATGCCCTCGGGGCCGATGATGCCAGGATTGCCGCGACCGTTTACGGGGCTGATGCCCGCGGCAACTTCGAGGGGAGAAACATTTTATTCCTGCCTCGGGAACTCGACCCATTGGCTGGTGAACTGGGCTTGTCTGCGGTGCAGCTGACATCGGACGTCGACCGAATCAATGCGGCGCTTTACGCTCGCCGTCAACAGCGTCCGGCACCGCTGCGGGACGACAAGATCCTTGCCGCCTGGAACGGGTTGATGATCTCTGCATTCGCCCGTGCCGGGTTTGCCCTGGACGACGCCGCCTATCTCGATCGCGCCGGTCGGGCGGCGGACTTTGTTCTGACCCGCATGCTGGTCGCCGGCAGGCTCAAGCGAAGTTTCAAAGACGGTGCCGCCGCAGGCAACGGGTTTCTGGATGACCACGCCTTTTTCACTGCCGCGCTGCTTGATCTGTTTGAAGCGACCGCCGACCTTCGCTGGCTGGATCGTGCCGTTGCGTTGGACCGCACCCTGGCCGATGGGTTCGATGACCCTGAAAACGGCGGCTTTTTCATGACCGCCGACGATCATGAGGCGCTGATTGCCCGCGAGAAGCCGGTCCTCGACGGCGCCCTTCCCTCGGGAAACGCCGTGGCCTTGATGAATCTGCTGCGATTGAACGCCTTGACCCTTGAGCCATCCTATTTGCAACGGGCCGAGAAGGGATTCAGCGCTTTTTCCACGACCATGGAAGCCAATCCGTCGGCTTTCGGCGAGATGCTTTTAGCTTTTGAAGACTTTTTGCATCCGCCCCACCAGGTGATCGTCGTCACCCCGGCTGGTGGTAATGCGGCTTCGTTCAAGGATCGGCTGCGGACCGCCTTTCTGCCCGGCAGCCTGGTCATGATCCTTTCCGAATCCAATGCCGCGCAACTGGCCCGGCGATTACCCCTCTTCAGGGAAAAAACCGCTGCCGGCGGTAAGGCTACCGCCTATGCGTGCCAAAACGGTGCCTGCCAACTGCCGGTGACTACTGCAGATGCGCTGATGCAACAATTGACGGCATCGTAATCAAGAAGTAAGGCCCTGAGGATGCAAACGGTTGTTTACCAGAGTACCTTAGCCTTTGCCGCCCGTCCTCCGGCAGGCCGGTTGGATGGCGCTGTTGTTGGGTATCGGCGTCTGGCTCGTGTTCCGGTTCACCCGCGGTGCACAAATGGGGCTGCGCCCCGTTTTGATCCTGGTCCTGACCATCGTGATAATAGACAGGCAGGGTCAACTCGTGCAACGATTCACCGCGATTGTAGGTGCCGAATCCCGGGTTGATATTTTTAAATCGATGGACGGTTAGGGCCATAGAGAGGAAAAATGGCGCAGACGCTTGGATTTGTTGTAGAGACCGGTGACGACGGCTGTGCCACGGTGGTGGCCGAAAAAGGCCATGGCTGCGGCAGCTGCAGCGCCGTTTCCCAATGCCACGGTGGGCGCGCCGCCCGCACCGAACGGACACCTGCACTCAACCGTGCAGGGGCTGCGGTGGGGGACCGGGTGATGCTTACCGTGGAAACCGGTGCCATCCTGTCCCGTATGGCCGTGCTTTATCTGCTGCCCGTGTTCGGTATACTGGCCGGCGCCTTCACGGGTGCGCTCATGTACGGTGATATGGATGGAACCGGCGGCGGCCACAGCGTCGCCTTCGGCCTGGCGGGATTTATCCTCGGATTTGTTTTCGCCGTTGGCATATCGCGGATCTGGTCGGCGGCCCGGCCGATCATGCCGGTCATCTCCCGAATCGTCAACACCCGGTTGACTTCCCCGTCTGGCGACCGGTCGGCAGGGTGTGGTTGTGGCGCCAAGTAGAAGCTGAAAACCATTATTTCTCCCCGCTGAGGCCAAAAAACAACTGTTGCCTGGCCATCTGACTGCCGATATGCCTCGACAGGTCATCAATTTTTTTCCTAAGACGGAATCATCACAGACATGCCCGAAGCTATGCCCCAGAAGGATGCCGAACAGATTTCACCCCAACCTGAGCGCCGCCCAGACCGGACCCTGTCCCGCGACCTGATCGTGAGCATCATACTCGTGGTGGCTGCGGTGTTTGCCATGGTCGTCACGTTTACCTACAGTTACATGTCCCACAGGGCCGAGTCGCAGAGCGCCGAAACCCTGAAATCTTTCAGTGATTACCTGCAGGACTCGTTGGCGCTTTCCCTTTGGAATATGGACGAGGAGGGTATTCAAAAAATATGCAGCTCATTTTTCGAAAATACCCTGGTGGAAAAACTGAGGGTGATGGACCATGAGGGAACGGTCATTTTTGAGAAGCACCGTGAAGACCCTGCCCCTTTTGCAGCGGAAAAGACCGCTATCGTGCATGGTGAAACGGTGGTCGGCTTTCTCGAAATCGCCCCGAATCAAAAAGGTTTTCGGGAGAATCAGCGCCAGTTCATGTGGTTCAGCCTGATCACTCCAGCTGCCGTCGTCCTGGTGCTGCTGGTCACCATGGGGCGATTTACTTTTGTCAGCGATGCCATACGGCGTTATGGGGTGACCCCTGAAGAACTGATTGGCCAGCCCTTTCTCGAATACGTTCGTGAAGATGACTGGGAGATTGCCAACTGACCCAAATGCACACGGC
>JAGTUY010000010.1 GCA_018224455.1 Desulfosarcina sp. | reverse complement strand
ACCGTTGTCAATTGTTGTGATATACGGGCTTTGATTCAGCCACCGGATTTTTTAGGAGCATACAGATATGTAAAGCTTATCATACAAAAACAGACCCTTCCGAACTCGGTAATACCAACAAAGCGCCAACCATAGCATTTTGGTATGGTTTTCGGTGTCTTTTCCCCACGGCAGCGTAAACCCGATGTGGATTCGCCCATCCGATAGCCCCCGCAAAAGCCCAGATCAGGTAGCGATGGATGGAATCCACAAACATGGCATGGGCGGGTTCGGGGGAGATATGGTACTTTTCCATGAGGGTGACAAAGTAGCCGGCGGCCAGGGTGTCAATCGCCAGCCAGGCGACCACCACGGCAAAACCCACGACGATCAGGATGGTTTTATTGTCGGTAGGCGTCATGTCATCACGCTGCGGTTCCTTGTTGGATATTGGATATTCTTTTTTTCATACCGTGGATCAAGTCGCGCTTCAGCCTTACTTGCGTGCCCCTAACTTTCTGTGCCGAAAGCAGGTCACCAGGTGGTCGTTGACCACGCCGGCGGCCTGTAAAAAAGAGTAGCAGATCGTGCTGCCCACAAAGGTGAAACCATGTTGCTTGAGTGCCCGGCTGACGGTGTCGGACAAGTCGGTTCTAGCCGGCACCGCTTCGGGGGTTTTCCAGCGATTCTGGATCACCCGGCCCTCGGTGAAGGTCCAGATGTAATCGTCGAAGCGGCCATGGGTTTCCTGCAGGCGTAAAAATGCCCGGGCGTTGTTGACGGCGGCCCGGATTTTGAGCCGGTTGCGGATGATGGCCGGGTTGGCCAAGGCCCCAGCCAGGGCTTTTTCAGACATCCCGGCCACCCTCAGTGGATCGAAACCATAAAAAACCTGGTGGAAGGCGTCTCGCTTGTGCAGCACCGTTCTCCACGACAGGCCGGCCTGAAAGGCGTCCAGTACGATGAATTCAAACCATCTGCGGTCGTCGTGGACGGGTACCCCCCACTCCTCGTCGTGGTAGCGCACCATCAGCGGGTCGTCGCCGGGCCACCCGCAGCGTTGGGGTCGTTTATCTAGCATGCAATGCCTATTCTTGCCATGGGTTATCGCGGCGGCACATTCAGCGGCAGCCGCAGGATCAGATCGGTCTGCCGATCATTGCCCAACACGAAGGGTTGGGTCCCGGTCTGCGTAAATCTCCATTTGCGGTAAAACCGGATCGCCCGCTCATTTTTGTCCCAGACTCCAATTGCACAATATCACACTCAAGTTTCAGGGAAAACGGTCGAACTAAAGTTTGACCCCTGAATCTGTGAGGTAAAGAAATGATTTTTAATGGAGATTTGAGTAAATATCATCCGGCCGACGCCATCATGTTTCTATCCCAGTTGGGCCTGAATGGGATTCTTTCGGTTGCCGAAAACCAGCGCTTGATTACACTCAGTTTCAAAAACGGTTTCATCATCGATGCCCATTCTGCCAGTGGTGACGCGAAAATACTCCAGAGCTTGATTTTCAACCGCCAGGTTACCGCCGATGATGTCAAGCGAATCCGCCAGATCCGGACCGAAACGGCGATGCCGATTCGCTCCATTCTCACGCAGATCGACCTGTTTCCCCTTTCGACGGTGGCTGACATCCTGTTGATCGGTATGAAAGAGGTGCTTCTGGAGATGTTTTTGCTCGATGAGGGGTCCTTTAATTTCACGGATACACCGGTTGAAGACGATGGTGCTGAGACGAAACTGGATGCCCGGATGCTGGCCCTTTCCATTGCTGTCCAGTCCGATGAGTACCGTGATTTCATCAAGGGAATCATTTCCCTCGACCGTGAATTCTCAACTGCCGCCAAAGACGTTCAGACCGAAGCGCTGACCACCGAGGAACAGGTGGTTTTTCGATTGATGTCCACCTGCCGGACCATTCGACAGGTTCTCGAAAAAGCGCCTTTCGAGAGCAGTTCCGTGATAGCGATCATCAAGGACTGCATGGAAAAGGGAACGGTCACGCTGCTGCCGGCCGATACGGCTGATCTGCCGGCCTCATCGGAATCCAGCGGGGACCCTCTGTTCGGCGCGTTTCGCCAGGCCTTAAAAAAGTTGATGCTGAGCGACGACCCAATGAAGCGCATCGAGGCCCTGGTGGCATTCTGCAAGGGCTTCTACAACGGCATACTGATTCTCACCGCCAAAGACGGCCACGTGGTGCACTGCAAAAAGCTGCGCAGGGTCCACGGACACGGTCTAGACCAGACGTCCGCCAAGGGTCGGTTGGGGGCACTGGACGAAGACCTCGTTTTGTCTGCCGTTCATCGTTCCGGCGTCGCTTTTTTCGGGAATCGGTTTCCATCGAATCTGCTGGACAAGCTGTCCGGTGCTCCTGCATCCGGCGAATGTGCATTGATCCCGGTTGTCAATAAAGGTCAGGTGGCGGTCTTTATCTATGTTTTCAGCGAAAGCGGCTATGCGGGCCTGTCCCCCCAGCACTATCTGGAGCTGCTTTCCTGGATGGTCACACCCCGTAAAAAAAATATGATCGATCTGCCTGCGCAGCCCACGTCAGTTACCCAACCGGATACCGAGGGAAGGCCACCTTTGTCCGGCCAGTTCAGCCCGGCAGCGTGGGTGTCCAAGATTGACGAATTGCCGCCCCTTCCCACGCTGGTGACACGTGCGCTCGACATGCTCTCGGATCCTGGCGTGGATATCAAAGCGGTCGAAAAAGTGATCGGCATGGATCAATCCCTCGTTTCCAAACTGATCAAAATCAGCAACTCGGCGCTCTTCGGCGGGTTGAACCGTGTCGAGTCCCTTCAGCAGGCGCTGACGCGGCTGGGCGCGAAGACGACCAAGGGCCTTGTCTTGTCGGCCTCCATGCAGACATACTTTCTAAAGGGCAATCCCGGCATGCAGACCTGGGGTCCATTTTTATGGCAGCACGCTGCCGAGTGCGGCCTGGCCGCCCGCCGGATTGCCGTTGCCGCCGGCTACGACGATTCTGAAAAAGCCTTCGTGGGCGGGTTGCTGCATGATATCGGCAAACTGGTTCTGCTGCTGGTGAGCGCGGACAGCTACCGGCAAATACAGAATCTCAAAAAGCGGGAAGCGCTTACCGACTATGCAGCCGAGAGAGCGCTCATTGGAACCGATCATACGGATATCGGTGAACGGCTCATGGAAAAATGGAAAATGCCGGCGTCGGCAAAGGTGTGCGTAAAATATCACCATCACATTGAAAATGCGGGCGAGGCAACGACTCTGGCCGCCATTACCGCTTATGCCAACCACTTGAGCCACCTTCACGGCACCCAGCTCCAATGGTTCGTCCCGGATCCTGAGGCCATTTCAGACGAATTGGCCAGGACATTGAAGCTGCCCCAGGACGTCAACGAAGCGCTGATTGACTCGGTGGTCGCTGACTTTCAACAGGCAGGCATGCTCTAACAGCTGTTAGGGAGCACCGCTCCTCGATCGACCTGCACCTTCAGTCCGAAGCGGGTTGATTGCACCCTTCGACATGGGTTATGAAGGGGTCGAGGAGATTGCATGCCCGGCGCTTTTCAGACAACCCGACGGCCCCGATGGTCCGTGCTCAGCCTGCTGTGGAAAACGGCTGCATCCATCGTTCTTGTCACTGTGGCGATTGTCCTGCTGTTGCGATGGGTTCCCCCGCCGACGAGTGCCTTCATGCTGCAGCAGCGCCTGTCCGGCATTGTCGTCGACCACCGCTGGACACCCATGGACCGGATCTCCCCCCATGCGGCCCTGGCGGTGATCGCTTCCGAGGATCAGAATTTTTTCGACCACTGGGGCCTTGACCTGAAGGCGATTGTCGATGCCATCGAGGACAACCGCAGCCGCAGACGCCCCCGGGGGGGCAGTACCATCAGCCAGCAGGTGGTCAAGAACCTGTTCCTGTGGTCGGGAAGAAGCTACCTGAGAAAAGGAATCGAGGTTTACCTCACCCTGCTCATGGAATTGCTCTGGCCCAAAGCCCGGATCCTGGAAGTGTATCTCAACATCGCGGAGATGGGCAACGGTGTGTTCGGTGTGGAGGCGGCCGCCCAGCGTTTTTTCCACAAACCGGCCGACCGGCTCAATCGGCGCGAAGCGGCCACCCTGGCGGCGGTTCTGCCCAGCCCCAAACGCATGGCGGCGGACCGGCCGTCGGACTATGTGATCCGCCGGACCTGGCAGATCATCGAACAGATGCATGCGCTGGGCGGTAGCGGATATCTGAAACAGAACGGTCGTTAGAAGCGGCATTCTGCCATCAACCGTTAATGACCGTGATCTGATCGTTCAGCGTCCAGAAATCATAAAGATAGCCCAGCCCGAAGATTCCGCCCGTCAGCAGATAAACGATGCCGATCAGCCATTTGCCCATGTACATGCGATGGATGCCCAACAATCCCAGGAAGGTGAGCAGTACCCAGGCCACCGTGTAGTCGACGGGGCCGCTGCGGAAGCGGATGCTTGCCTGCCGGTCCAGTGAGGGGATCAGAAAGAGGTCGATGAGCCAGCCGATCCCCAGCAGGCCCAGGGTGAAAAAGTAGATGGTTCCCGATATGGGTTTACCGAAATAAAACCGGTGGGCGCCGGTAAATCCGAAAATCCAGAGTATGTAACCGACTGATTTCAGATGGGTGTCGTTGTCGTTCATGATATCTCCTTTCATTGATGCAATCGCGGTTCAAGGCCGACTGTTGAGATACGACCGTATGATGGCCACGGCCCTGGCCGTGCTTTCGGGCGCCAATATGTCTCCGGCCAGCACGTGCCGGCCCAGATCCTTGTTGCCCCTGAACAGCACCAGCTTTTTTTGTGAAGACGGGAAGGCCAGGTAGCGCATGACGGCCAGGGTAACGTTGATTACCCGGTCCCACGGGTTGACCATCATCAGCACCGGCATGGCGGCGATTTTAAAATCGATCCGCCAGGACAGGTGGACCAGCTGCATCATGGTTGCGATGGCCTTGAGCGGGTATCGCATGGTCCAGAATCTTGCCTGCGTGGCGTTGGAGACGATGAAGCACCGCCAGCCGCCGAAAAAGCTTTCGAACAATCGCAGTGTGGGCGGCCAGAGCGCTGCAGCCGCCAGGGGGTTTTTGGGAAAGAAGTTGGGCGAGATGAGAATCAGGCGGTGAATCCGTGCGGCCACCGACGGCTGGGCTGCCAGCCAGGCCGCCAGGGTGCCGCCGGTGGACGTGCCCAACAGGATGACCTTTTCGCCCAGTCGCTGTCCGATGTCAACGGCCTCCATTCCGTCGTCCATCCAATCCTGAACCGTGGCCCTGGCCAAGGCATCGCCATCCTGACCGTGGCCGTTGAGGCGGGTGTAGAACAGGTTGGCGCCCATGGCCTCGGCCAGGTGGTCGCACAGGGGCCAGACCTCCATTCGGCTGGCCGAAAAGCCGTGGATGTATACCACGGCCAGGTCGCGCTGTCGGCGTTGGTCGTCGTGCCAGACGATTTTCTTCTCACAGCCTTTCCTGATTCCGGAAACCCGGGATTCCGATTCAGACAAGTAGCTGTCAAGCATCTCCAATCGTTCAGGAATTGGGTTTTTCAAAAGAACGGACACAGCAGTGCATGGCTCCCTGGGAGATTATCGGTAAAACTAGATGAACGTTTACCAGAGAACGACGGGAAGGGTCAACGGCCGCCGCGAGGAGGAATGCGCCACAACCCAGAGTACGGTGTTTTTTAGAAGGCGACAATGGTCAGCGGCAAGGCTGGATTTGTAGTCAAATATTGTGTATAAACGGTTATTTTTAATTCCACCGACATTCGGGTTTGTGCCTGATTCTTTCATTCGGGAGCGCGCGATGACGCAGATTCAAATTATTTATCTGACCAGTGGGTCCGCCGGCCTGCTGCTGGTTGCGGCAATCGCCCTGCTGGTGGTTCGATCGCGGTTGAAGGCCGATCTGGCCGCTGTGGCGCGTCTGGCGGAGATGGAAAAGACGACCATGGGGGAGAAATTGCTATCGGTGAGGGATCAACTGGATAGGGTTCGAGCCGATTTTGCGTCGGTCGGGGCTCAGCTGGATCAACGCCGCGATGCCATGGCCGAACTGGAAGCGCAAAAGGCCGGCCTGGCGCAATCCGTTACGCGGATTCCCGTGCTGGAGGAATCGCTGGAGAGGAGCCGGCGTGTTCAGGAACAACTTAACGTCGTCAACCTGTCCCTGGAAAAAAAGTTGTCGGAACTGTCCACCCGGCTGGACGCCGAGCGGCGTCAGGCCGAAGAGAAGCTTGCCGTGCTCAACGATGCCCGGGAGCGGCTGACTGTTGAGTTCAAGGTGCTGGCGGAGCGGATCCTGGAAGAGAAGGGCAACACCTTTGCCGACCGCAACCGGGTTCAGATGGATGGGCTGATCGGCCCCTTACGCGAACAGCTGGGCGACTTCAAGAAGCGGGTGGAGGATGTTTACGACAAAGAGTCCCGCGATCGTGCGGCCCTGCTCAACGAGATCGGCCACCTGAAGCATCTCAACGAGCGAATCGGCAAGGATGCCCTGAACCTGACCAACGCCCTCAAGGGGGATGTGAAAATGTTGGGGGGGTGGGGAGAAGTGATCCTGGAGCGGATATTAGAAGCCTCGGGATTGGAAAAGGGTCGGGCATACGAAACCCAGGTGAGCCTGACCGGAAGCCGCGGCGGCCGCTATCAGCCGGACGTCGTCGTCCATTTGCCCGAGGGCAGGGATGTTGTCGTGGATGCCAAGGTGTCGCTCAAGGATTATGAGCGCTACCACGCATCCAGCGATGAGACGGTTCGTGCCGCGGCCATCAAGGCGCACCTGGCCTCCCTGCGGGCGCACTTCAAAGGTCTAAGTGATAAGCATTACGAAGACCTGGAAGGGATCCGAACCCTGGATTTCGTACTCATGTTCGTACCCATCGAGGCCGCCTTTTTTGCCGCCGTGGAGCATGACCGCAGCCTGTTTACCGAGGCCTTCGAGAAGAACGTGATTCTGGTTTCACCGTCCACGCTGCTGGTGACCTTAAGGACCATTCACAACATCTGGCGCCATGCGGACCAGAATGAGAACGCCCTGGAAATCGCCCGGCAGGCCGGCGGGCTCTACGATAAATTCATCGGCTTCATCGAGGCCCTGGAAGACGTGGGCCGGCAGTTGGACCGGGCCAGAGAGGCCTATCGTATGGCCCGGGAGCGGCTTTCCACGGGCAGGGGCAATCTGGTGCGGCGCGCCGAACAACTCAAGGCCTTGGGTGTGAAAGCCAATAAGGCCCTTCCGGAGTCCTATGCGCTTGAGCTGGAACCTGACGTGTGTGAACCCATCACAGAAGATCGTTGATGAAGGCGATCATGAGGTGATGTCCGGTGACGGCTGGTGCATTGGTTCCATCATTCCCCAATCAAGCGCCCGGGGTAAAATTAAGGTTAATTTCGATTGCATAGAAAGGTGCAGGCCTTCCAAAGAAAAAACCCTGCCCCAAATCAAAACCCAGCTGTTCGCATAACTCTGCCTCTTCAGCGCATTCAATACCTTCTGCGAGGGTGAGTATGCCAAGATCATGGGATGCTTTGATAAAGGTCGAAATCATCTGATGCAGTCGCTTTGGAGCCAGGTGAATTTGGCGGATTAAGGAGATGTCGAACTTGAGATAATCCGGAGATATGTTAGAAAGTT
>JAGTUY010000009.1 GCA_018224455.1 Desulfosarcina sp. | reverse complement strand
TCGACAAAATCCGTCTTTTCACGGGCAAGTTTCCCACCAAGTCCGGCCGATATCAACGCCTTGTGTTGCGCGAAGCCGATGTGCCGGCGGTCAACCCCACGGACCTCAGCCAGATGAACGTGACCCACCGTAAATACTACGAAGTCTGCACCAGCCCCGCGCTCTACAAAGCGACCAAACATTTGATCTAGCATCAACATGGCGGTTGCCAAACGATAGTGCGTGCCTTGGCCGTGCCGTCGATCGGCTCACCACGCTGATCACTGATCATCAGGCGATACTGGGGTAGAGGTTCACCAGCCGGCTGCCCAGCATGGTGGCCACACGCTGAAAGAGGGTGGCCCCTTCGCTCGGGTAACGCCCAAGAATATCGAGAAATCGCTGCCGGTCCACTTTGCTGAGGATGGTGGGTTCCAGGCAGCGGGCCGTGGCCGAGAGGGTTTCGCGCCCGATGAGGCTGGACCAACCGATAATCTCTCCGGGTTGATAGGCCACGTATACTTCACGTGATTTCTCGCCCAGTGTGAGCTTGATGCGGCCTTTGACCAGGATGTAAAAGGACTCGGCCGGGTCTCCTTCCCTGAACACCTCCTGTCCCTCTTCCAGGTTTTCCTTGGTGGTGGCTGCCATGGCCTCCTTGACGAAGTCCGTGTCCATTCCCCAGAAAAGATCTCCTTGTTTAAGATACATGGGTGGGCCTCCTTTTCGTTAGGGTGGTTACGATGGATCCATGGTACACCATGGATCCATGACGGGGTGGGTGAACGCCCCTGCGTTCGCCCCGAAGCCAGGCCAGCCTCTTCGCAATCGTTAACCTGGAAGGGGTGCCGGCTTCAGCATATGGTACCTTGGATGAGCGTAGTCAGCCGGATCAAAAAATGTGATGCTGTCCAAAAAACGGGTTGCAAGGAAGGCGTGGTATCGCAAGAAAACAGAAAGGAGCTCGTCTGAATCGGACATTTACGATTGTGCAGCCGACTGGGCGCATCGCAGCAACCTCTTATTTTATCAACAAGTTAAATGTAACCTATCGGGAGGCGCCACGTCAACTGAAAAGGTGAATGGGAATGCAGTCATTGATGCGGAGACCCTGTCAGGCTGTCTTTTTAATGACGGAATTCCGGGAGATGGCAGTGATTCGAAGCCTGGCCCGAAATGCCGGCTTGCGCCGCTGTCTGGCCTTGACTTGTGGTGCCGGTAAAAAAACTGCGAAGGGCCGATCCTGCCAGCCCGCCGCCGTTCTCAAGCGCCGATGATACCATCAGCTGAGTTTTTCGCCCAGAGCCTTGCCGTAATCCTGGCAGGCCTTCATGCCTTGGCTGCCCTCGACCATGGCTTCAGTGAGGTTCAGGGGGCCCAGGTCGGTCATATCCATCTTGAACACGTGCTGCATGGTGTCGAAGATCATGGGCGCACTCTCACCGCTATGGGTGTGGGAACCGAAAGCGCCGCCGATTTTGCCTGTCAGGTTGGCTCTTTCCGCCTTGAAGAGGAATTGTTTCATTCCACTGGTCATGTCTTTGTGATAGGTGGGGCAGCCGAACAAATAACCGTCGTATCCAACGATGCCTTTTTCATTTTCAATGGATGCGATCTTCTTGACATCCACTTCCTGTCCGCCGATCCGAAGACCTTCGGCGATGTAGTTGGCCATGGCTTCGGTCTTTCCCGTCCGGCTGACATAGGCGATCAGTACTTTTTTCATGAAACCTCCTTGAGTTGATGGATTGTTGATCTGAAGAATACATTCATAAGCCGATCATATGGGTTTTACCTCAGGGATGATCAGGATGTCGATACGGCGATTGATGGCCCGGCCAGCGGCCGTGGCATTTGAGGCCAGGGGGCGATCGGAGCCATAGCCCACGGCGGAAATGCTGTCCGGGGGCAGCGTCTGGTTGGCGATCATGTACTCGCGGACGGCCTCGGCCCGCTGCTGGGAGAGCAGCATGTTGACTTCATCGGAACCGGTGGTGTCCGTGTGCCCCTCCACGATCACCCGCGGGTCATCGAAGGTGCGGATAGCCTTCTGGACCTGGCTGAGCAGGGCGTAGTTTTCCGGCATGATGATGCTTTTCCCCACGGGGAACCGCATGGCCTTAAGCCGGATCACCAGCTGGTTCTCCTGTTTGTAAACCTCGGCTTCATCATCTTCGAAATAATCCTGCACAGCCACGTAGAGCTGGTTGAACTTTCTTTCCGCTGCCAGGCGCTGCTCCACGGCCATATGTTCTCTGGCCATGCGCTCCTTGGCCATCTGGTCTTCCCGGGTTCTACCTTCCAGTGTGGCCACGCGCACGTTGAAGGCGTCGATCCGGGCCTGGTAGTCAGCTTTGATCGATTCCATCTCCGCCTGCAGGGCCTGATTTTTTTCGGACATGAACATACGGTCACTTTTCAGTGAATTTACCGAGCCGATGATATTGTCCAGTTGGGTATGGTATGCCTGGTCGCGCATGTCCTGGGCACCGAGTGCGGCAGATATCGTGTGCAGGTGATTTTCCATCAACAGGACGATTGCCTCCGGCTCCATGGTTTTAATCTGGTTGCTCTGCTCGGTGACCACTACCAGCCGGTTGGCCTTAAACAGGGCTTCCCGGGCCATGGCGTGCATCTCTTCCTTGGCATAGGGATTGGCCGAGATGAACGCGTCGGTGGCGTTGATCTGATCCATGGCCTGGCCGTAGGAGAGGGGAGCGATCTTCCGGGCATCAGCCGCTTCGGCCTGGGCGATGAGGGTTCGCACCTCTCCGATGGTCTCCTCTTTGATGGCGCGAACCTCCAATTCCCGGTAGCGTTCGAGCACCTTGCTCCGGTTGTTCTGGGCATAGCTGAGATTGTCCCTTTCAATGGCCCGGGTCAGGTCCAGAAAGTCGTTTTCCACCCGGCGGTATTCATTCTCGAACTTGGCAGCCCCGGCACTGCGGGCCATTTCACGCGCCTTGAGGGTGTCGGTCAGGGTCGTTCGCGAAATCGTGGCAATCTCTTCCGCTTGCTGAAGATAATCGCGCGATTCCATGACGGCCCTGCGGATATCGGCGATCTGATTGCCTCTTTCAAGATCCTCCTGGGCGCTGAAAAAAGCCCTCTCCGCTTTTTCGAATCCATCGGGGGAGAGGATGTTGAGCTGGGCCATGCGTGCTTCGGAAATATCGCTGCTGAGCTGGTTGACCAACTCCACCGGATTGCCCATCATGGCCTTCTTCGGGTCGAGGGCAACCGCGGAGCCGGCCATCTGAGACTGGACACATCCGGTCAAGGCAAGACCGACAATCACCAGGGAAATCCAAATCGGATCTCTGGCCCTATTTTTCATTTTTTTCTCCTTGGTGGCAACGATTTTTGAGTGGATCTGTTTCTCGGGATCGGACGATGGCAGGCAACCATCAGCGACTCGACATGATGCGCATATTTTCGATTTATGTCAACATTTCAGTACACCAGGCCATTTTCTTTGGGTCAGGCAACTGGTGAAAGGCGTTGCCTTTCCCACCAAAATGGATATGATGCCCGGACCGTCAATATCGTCACCCTACTATGTTTGCGGATTATCCATGATCAGCGAAAAAAACGCCATCAGAATCCAATATTTCCTTTATTTCGGAGCCATGGGCGTATTTCTGCCCTACTTCAACCTCTATTGTCTGAACCTCGGTTTTACCGGTTTTCAGATCGGCAGCCTGAGTGCCGTTCGCTCAGCCGTGCTGATTCTCTTTTCCATTTTCTGGGGCATCCTGGCGGACCGCAGGGGCATCCGCCGTCCCATTTACATCCTGTGCAGTTTTGCCAGTACCGCCTTGTGGGCGCTTTTTCTCTTCACCACCGATTTTAGGTTCATGCTGGTTCTCACCATCGTCTTCGGTGCTTTTTACGCGCCAATCATCTCCTTTCTCGAAGCTTTTGCCATGGACGTGCTGGGCAAAACCAAAGACCGCTATGGCCGCACCCGGGCGTGGGGATCGATCGCATTCATTGCCGTGGTGCTCATTGCCGGAAAGATGATCGACCGGTATACCGTAGGTATCGTGATTGCGCTGGTCCTGGCCATCTCAACCGCCCAGGCCATGACATCCACCGGTATGCCCCGAATCCGTTCACAGCGGCAGGCGCAACCCCATGATGCCGTGCGGCTGTTCTCGGGTCACACCCTGGTGTTTCTCCTGTGTGCGTTTCTCATGCTGGTGAGCCATGGGGCCTACTATGGATTTTTTTCCATTCACCTGGCCCAGCTGGGGCACGGCGGCAGCTTTATCGGCGTCTGTTGGGCCCTGGCGTCCACGGCGGAAGTGGTGGTGATGATCAACTCACCTCGGCTGTTTGCCCGATTTTCCTTCAGACGGATACTGGCGGCATCCTTTGCGGCAGCGGTGTTGCGCTGGGGTCTGTTGTACGTCGCCCAGTCGGCGATAGTGATTCTGGCCAGCCAGCTGCTCCATGCAATCACCTACGGTGCCTTTCACATGGCCGGCATCCTTTACATGGATCAACTCGCCCCGGCATCGGATAAAACCCTGGGCCAGGCATTGAACAATGCCGTCACCTACGGGCTCGGGCTTACCGTGGGTTTTTTTGTCAGCGGTGCCCTCTATGAATCCGGCAACACCGCTTCCCTGTTCCTGTTCAGTGCCGGTGTGGCGCTGGCGGGAGGATTGCTGTTCGCAGGATTTCACTGGGTCGCATCCTGCGAAAAACCGGAACCCGGGCCCTGAGCCGTCACCGTATCGCCTATCTTCAGGCGCACGAGGTGCCGATACTGGTCTGCACCCCCTGCGCCAAGGCCCGTCGAATCGAGGAGAAAGACCTTATCGAAGGCGCCCGGATGGCCACGGCTGCCGAATTGATCCATCTTTCCTGTGAGGCGGCGGTCATCAGCCTGTAGATCGTAAAAAGGGAGTCTATCAACCATGCCCACAGCCAAATGCCGGTGCAACGCATGCGATCACCGTTTTGCGCATCTGACCTTCAAAGGCGATGACACCCCGCCCGTCTGCCCCCGGTGCAAGGGAAGGGATATTCAGGTGAAAACCGACCCGGAGGGTTTCATGGCCGGTCCCGGATTGGGATCGCATATCGTCGGCGTTCCCAAGGGACCTTCCTGAGCGGGATGAGATGAGTCGGCGGTCTGCCGACATTGAGATCACGCCCGACGAACTTTCTTCCAACCTACGCACCGAAACAAAAGGGTCAAGCGGGCCAAATTTCATGATATAAATGTTACGCTGTGGTATTAAGTGTTCCCTTTTTAAATTGTATTAGAACTTGATGACGAACCCTTGGGCAACAGGGCTCATTTTTTTATTGTGAAGGCACACCATAAATACCCCGCCCGACCCTGCGGATTTTCCCCGACTTGAACAGGCGAAATAGGATGTTTCGCAGTTGTTTCTCCTCGTCGTCTGCCTTTTTGCATGAACAGACGCGCAAGGCCCTGGGAAATCGTCCGGCCAGAAGGTCTTGCAACGAATCCAGTTGATCCGCGCAGGCGGCCGATATTTTGCCCCAATTCGTTTTCGCCAGCGCCTCGATTTCGATCTTGTCCGGTAGGTCGCGGATCACGGTTCGGTCGGTTTTCAAGCGCCTGAGGACATAGGGCCGGATCAATTGTCGCAGGTTGCCGTACTTTGACCGATCCCGGTTCAAGGCTTTGGCGAAGCGTTTAAATTCGGCGGCCGTGCCGAGCAGTCCGGGATTCAGGAAGTCGAACAGGGACCACAGGTCGGATAGACGGTTTTCGATGGGCGTTCCCGTCAGGACCAGCCGGTTCCGGGCCGTGAATTTTTTGATGACCCGGGTCTGTTTGCTTCCCGGATTCTTGATCGCCTGAGCCTCGTCCAGGATCAGGTAGCACCAGGCATGGTCCTGTAAAAAGCGGTAGCGACCGGCCAGGGCGTAGGTCGTGATCACGAGATCGTAATCCTTGATCAGGTCTGCGTTATCCGCGGCGAGTTCGTCGGACGGCTGAATGCCGGGATGGGCGATGTAAAACCTAAGGCCCGGGCAAAACCGACGGATCTCGGCCGACCAGTTGGCCAGCAAAGAGGCGGGGATTACCAGCAGGCTGGCTGGCGGGCGGTCTTTGGGCGTCGCCTTGGAAGCGTAGAGCACATTCAGAAACGCCAGCACTTGCACGGTTTTACCCAGCCCCATGTCATCGGCCAGGCAGGCGCCCAGACGGAGGGAATGCAACAACCAGAGCCAGTTCAACCCGGTCTGCTGGTACGTGCGCAACCGGGCACCAAAAGTCCCGTCGGGCTGGATGTGCTGGAGCTGTCCGGGATCGCGCAGTTTCTGCATGACGTCGGTGAGCCACCGGCCGTGCGATACGCTGACCTCATCGGCTCCAACCTGTGCAACGTCAAGCAGTTTCTCCGGATTCATCTGCAACCGCATGGCCTCCATCCAGGAGAGCCCGCCGGCGGCCGTCAAATGCTCGGCCTTTTCGTAGGCAGCCAGGGTCTGCTGCAGTTTTTCCGGGTCCACCGTCACCCATTTGTTCTTGATTAAAGCAAGTCCTTCGGATTGGGCCAGCAGTCGCTGAATCTCTTCTTTGGAGAGCGGCTCGCCGTCCAGCAGCAGGCCGGCGTTAAACGAGAGAAGCGCCCGCATGCCCACCACCGACGGTTTCTGTGCGCCGAACTGCAAATTGAGGGTCATGCGGGGAGCACCGGCTTTCCACCAGTTGGGAATCCGGCAAAGAATGCCGGCGTTTTCGAAAGCGGGGATATCCTTCAAGAAGCGATACGCCTCCTCGGCCGTCCAGGCCAGCGGCTGGAAGATGCTGCCGGCGGCTAGCATCTTCCCTAATACCGCCGATGTCCGGGCAGCCTCGTGAACCGTGGCCATCAACTCCAGCAGTTTCTCCCGGTTGCCGGCAAATTCCTGCAGGGCGAATTTCAGGGGCACATGCCGGGATTCGCCTTGCAGGTTCAACCGGGTGGAATAGGTCGCCAGAAAGGCAAACGGGTGATCCCCAGTCTTGTTTTCCACCAGATGAAAAAAAAATGCGGCCCACCAGGTGGGCTTTCGGGTTGCAGGCGCGGATGAAGGCGGCCACCGTGCCGTCATGGACGTGCATGGCCGCACGCCAGGCCGCATGCAGCATCTCCCAGACCCGCGCCAGCCGATTGGCATTCAGGTAGTCTATGCCCGTCATCAAGGGCGCCCGATTCAGCCAAGCGTCGATGTCATCCGATGGGAGGTCGAGGCGGATCGATTCGCGCAGGGTTTCAAGATCCGGTGTTCGAATCAGCTCCCGGGTGAAGTGCCCGGCAAAATCGCGCCAATAGCAAAGGGTTGGGGAAAGCGGTACATCCGTGTCGGAAAACCCGAGGCTGAGCAGCCAGCCATCGGCCTCCGCCTCAAAGCGCCGGTACAGATCATCCTGGAGCAGCCGGCGGCTTTTGCCGATTTTCCCGTCCGCCTCATCCCACTCCAAGTGAAGCCCACCCTCGGGCATGAGGACGGCAATCAGGTCTCTGGCGGTCGTTGCCTCAGCCATTAATCCCCCCTGGCGGGAAACAGCAGGTGGCGCAGCCAGCCAAACAGGGTGTTGCCGTGGAGCATGGCCTGCTCCCAGGCCATGAATTCCCGGGATAGTTTGGCCGGGTCGGAGAAAAATTCGGCGCGGGTGGTGAAGGACTCTTGCGGGTCCAGTTGTTTGACCACCCGGGCCGGGTTGCCGGCGGCCACGCAGTTGGCGGGAACCGAAGCCACCACGATGGCCCCGGCGCCCACGATACTGTTCTCGCCGATGGTCACGCCCTTGCAGATGATGGCGCTGTCACCGATCCAGGCATTTTTTTCGATGGTTACCGGCATGGCATTGCCAAAGGAGATGCGGTCGTAGATCCCGTGCCAGTCGGAATCGGTAAGGTAGGCGCCATTGGCGATCATGCAGTTGTCGGCGATGGTGATGCCGGCGGCGCTGCTGATCCTGACGCCGGGGCAGACCAGGCAGTAGTTGCCGATGGTGATATGCCCCTCGCCTGCCTGGTCCGGCCACACCGACAGGCGGATTTTTTTATCCGGGGTGGCGATGACCGTGGCGAATCGTCCGATGGCGATCGGCGCACCGAAAAGCTCTACATGCCAGGGCCGCATGAAGGTGAACCCCTTTCCCAGGTGCTCGAGTTGGGGGGCCAGAAAATGGCGGGCATAGAATCGTTGAAACTTCAGGTATGCCTTTTTGACAACGTAGGGGCGATGATCTTTAATCATATTCGGTTTCAGCCCACCAGGCATGGCTGAACAGCCGTCCTCCGGAGGTAAGGTTGAACAGCGCGTCGGCTGCCAGCAGCACCACCGCATTGGTCCAGGTGATTTTTTCTTCGGGCCATCGGGTCATGTCCGGAAAGGTGAATCCACACCAGAAGGAGCCGTCATCAAATACGTGCTCCGACAACCAATTGAAGATGATGAGCGCCTTTTCCGTATCGCCCATGGCGGACAGGGTCAACACCAATTCGGAACTTTCCGCGACCGTCACCCAGGGTTGGTCGGAGACGCAGCGCACCCCCAAGCCTTCGACCACATATTTCTTCCACTGTCGCTTGATGCGTCCACCGGCCATTTCTCCCGTTACGGCGCCGCACAGCACCGGGTAGAACCAGTCCATGGAAAATCGGGATTTGGTCATGTTGAACAGGTAGGGTCGATGGCGGATCGCATCGCCAAGGCGCCGATAGGCAGCGGCCCAGGGGCTGACGTCCATGCCCAGTTCGTCGGCAATGGCCATGGCGCATTTCAGACTCATGTAGATGGAGCTGGATCCGGTGAGCAGGGCCATGGGGTCCACCTTGCCCTGGGGGCTGATTGCCCAGCAGATCTCCCCGTTGGCGCGCTGATGGCCGACGGCAAAGTCAATGGCTTGCCGTACGGTGTCCCACATGGATTCCAGAAAATGGCGATCGCCGGTGATCAGCCAGTAATGCAATACACCCACGGCGATGTATGCGCTCATGTTGGTTTCGCGGGTCCGGTCCTCGGGGATGCCTCTGCGATAGGCGGCAAACCAGCTGCCGTCGGCCAGTTGCATGCTGCGCAGCCAATAAAAGGCCTGCCGGGCCTGTTCCAGGCGTCCCCCCACCGTCAGCCCCATGGCCGCTTCCACATGATCCCAGGGGTCGGTCTTGTCTCCCGTAGACCAGGGGATTTCACCGGAGGGAAGCTGGGTGGCGGTAATCAGACGGCACACCGCATCAACATCCACGGCAAGCTTCTGCCGCTGCTTGCAGATACTCACATTCATGATAATTAAAAACCTTTTTGGTCGTGCCGGAATCCAAGCGATTGTGTTGCAGTGTTCGGCAGATAGACAAAATACGTTGGAAATTATGGATATGCAAGGAAAAAGGCCAAATCCTCCAAGGCCGCCATCAAATGGCAGACTGGATGTTGCCCAAAAAGGGTCCGGATCTTTCATGAGACGTCGCTACGGGTTTTGCCAAATGGGGTTTTGCCTGTCAAAAACACCCTGTATAGGCATCCTGCAGTCGGGGTGAACCTTCTTGACTTGGATCGGAAAACTCTTTATGACCTGGACTTTATCGAAAAAGGCGTGCGCCCGACGGCAGCCGCCGTTGCCGGATGACGACAACCATCAACTTGACCAATCCGCATCGGCTGACCCGTCCTAATCAATCAGCCGTCAGGAACCCATTCATGAAGAACGCGCTCAAGGAAACCATTTTGGCGGCAGCAACGGCCGCTCACGAAAAAGGCATCTTCCCCTCATCCGATTTTTGTGAGGTGGTGCTGGAAGAACCCAAGGCCGACAGCCACGGCGATCTGTCGACCAACATGGCCATGCAGATGGCCAAGGCCCAGCGCATGTCACCGCGGAAAATCGCCGAAACACTCGTCAGTCATCTGGATGATAAAAAAGGCATCATCGCGCGTACGGAAATCGCCGGGCCGGGGTTTATCAATTTCTTCATCCGTCCGTCCGCCTGGTACCCGGTGTTGGCCGCCATTCACGGACAGGACGACCAGTATGGCCGCTGCGACATGGGCAAGGGAACCCGCATCCAGATCGAATTCGTCAGTTCCAACCCCACCGGCCCCCTTCACGTGGGCCACGGCCGGGGCGGTGCCGTGGGGGACAGCACCGCCAACATCCTCTCTTTTTGCGGCTTTGATGTACAAAAAGAGTATTACATCAACGATTCCGGCCGACAGATTCAGGCCCTGGGCTTGTCTGTCTATCTGCGCGGAAAAGAGCTGCTGGGCGAAAGCGCCGCTTTTCCCGACACCTGCTACCAGGGTGCTTACATCCGTGAACTGGCCGGGGAAATGCTGGAACGGGAGGGGCGAAAGCTTTTTGAAAAAAGCGAGGCGGAGGCCATCATGCTCTGCGCCCGGTATGCGGCGGAGAAAATTACCGAGGGGATGCGCGCCGACCTGGTGGATTTCGGGGTGACCTTCGACCAATGGTTCTCGGAGCAGAGCCTATACGATTCGGGTAAGTTGGCTGGGGATATCCGCGATTTCAAGGAGAAGGGACTGATCTACGAGAAAGACGGTGCCCTGTGGTTCAAGACCAGCGACTACGGCGACGAAAAGGACCGCGTGGTGGTTCGCCAGAACGGCCAGACCACTTATTTCGCGTCGGACATCACCTATCACAAGGACAAGTTTGAACGTGGGTTTCAAAAAGTAATCGACGTGTGGGGGGCTGACCACCACGGCTACATCCCGCGTATGAAAGCCGCCGTGGAGGCCTCCGGATACGACCGCGACCAGTTCGATGTCCTGCTGGTGCAACTGGTCAACCTGCTGCGGGCCGGCCAGCCCGTAGCCATGTCCACTCGGGCCGGTGAGTTCGTCACCCTGGCCGAGGTGGTCAAGGAGGTGGGCCGGGATGCCGCCCGCTTTATCTTTCTGACCCGCCACCATGAGAGCCCCCTGGACTTCGACCTGGAACTGGCCAAACAAAAGACCAACGAC
>JAGTUY010000008.1 GCA_018224455.1 Desulfosarcina sp. | reverse complement strand
CCGGCGTCATCCAGTCGAACCACTTTGCCGGTGACCCTGACCGGTGGCCGGCTGGGAAATGCGATGACACCCCGAACAATGCGCGAATCGACCATCTCGGCATCCGGTTCCAGACGCATGCCTTCCGTACTCAGGTCAAGAATGGAGAACGTGCGACCGTCAATGGCAAGCAGGGGGCACTGGTCTACCGGGTAAATGACACGATGGTGTTGCCGCCTTTCGGCATTTGGCTCGACGCCACCCGATAATACCGCTCCGTCACCCTGCGCCGAAATTGGGTCGCGTTTTCTGGCGTTGAGGGATGCCTCGATTTCCAACAGGTCGGACATAATCTGCTGCCGGGCACTCGTTCCCCCGCCAACCGCCTGATTTGAAGGAAACCAATCTTCAGGCATCGCGGATGGATGGATATCCGCGTCGGCATCCTGCTTTTCCATCCTTGCGGTGGTGTCCTGGAACATCCTCATCCTGCTGCGGATCTCTACCAGGGTATGGGTCAATGCTTTTAGCCGAACCTTTTCCTTTTCCAGGCGGTCTTCGGCACAAACCGCTTCTGCAGCAGCTGTCTCCTCGGATTTTTTGACCCGGCTGGCCTGTTTACGGGCCTTGTCCGCTTCAGCGGCAGCCTGCTTGGCCGCCTGTCTGGCAGCAACCATCCGGTCCCGGGACTTTTCCGCCACGACGATGGCGTCCTGCACAGCCCGCTTGGCTTCGATCTCCAACAACATGGCCCTATTTTTTGCCGACGCGGCGGAGACGAGCGCGGTCAGGCTTGCCTGCCTTGATCGTTCATAGCGATGTTTGGCCGCCTCCAACGCCGCCGTAGCCGATTCCACAGCCTGTTGGACAACCGGAAGCGCCGATTCCGTCTGCTGCATCCGCAGTGAGGTGATTGAGATGGCATCTTCCACGGTTCGGGCATTCGGCTCAGGCAACGAGGGAGCGTCGCCGGAGGAGGAATCATTTTCGGCCTCAGCCGACACGTTGATGGGGAAGTGAAGGTCTGTGGATGGGGCCCCATCGACGACCGATGAACGGGACGGCGCGATTGACGACGCTGGCGTATTTTTGGGGTCCCGGTCAGACAAATACGCCACCGCTTTTTCATAGGCGCAGACCAGCAGGTCCAAGTCCTCCTGCCGATCTCCACGGTCTCCGGCACCGGCATCCTGATGAAATCGGTCGATCATCCGGTGAAGATCGCCATACGCCTGGTTGGCGTCATCAACCGAGGCATCCGGCGGCAGATCCAGCAGCTTCAGGCTCGCTTCCAGTCCCATATCTTCCTTTCCTTTAAAAAACAGCATCGCAGCACCGCGCGGGTCGGGTCATCCTTTGAACGACAAGGTCTATGGGATACCGGGTTTACAAGTTCCGTGCCACAGCAATGGATTGTTCCAGGGGAGAGAAAGACCGTTTTTTTAACATGAAAAGAAGGCAGCGGCCATGACCGGAGGCTGTCCGGTGTCAAATAGATGGCAAGGGAGTCAAAAAAGCGGGACCGGTCGGATCACCAACACCGACAATCTGCTGACGAGTCAAGGGGATCAGGGAATGCGTTCATAGGTTTCAAGGGCGTGCTCGCCGGGAAAGGTCAGGGTCAGCCGTTCACCCGCCTGGATGACCCTGGCATCGATGGTTTCGGTCTTCTCTCCACCGTGCCGGATCTCGAACTGGATGCCGTCCGCCCCCATCAACCGATAATTTCCGGTAACGGGCATTCCCTGGTTGTCGACCGCATGAAAGACCCCGTCGGCGGCGAACCTCACGGTGGCGGTCCCTTCCACGGCTCTCCAGTTGCCCACAATGGTAGGCCCTTTCAACGTTTTCAAGTTGTCCAATAGGTCGGGCCCGGACACACAGCCATAGGCGGCGAGGGTCATCACGATCAAGCCAATCAAGCGCCTGCGGCGGCAGGGCATGAGACAAGGGATGGTTTTCATTGCGGCCTTCCTTTTTTTTTCATCAGATGTGATCATAATAATTGGAAGCATGAGGGAAATCAATGCAATATCATCATACCGCCCGCCAACTTGACAAGAATCGTCGGGGCTGTTAAGCAAAAAGTGTTGTACGTTTTGTGACAACAAAAGGACCTGACATGCAGAAATCGTACAATCTGGTTAGCATCGGCCTGTCTGACTATGCGATACACACCTATCTTTCACTTCTTCAACACCATCCCGTCAACGGATCTCAGTTGAGCAAGCAATCGGGAATCCCCCGCGCAAGAATTTACGACATCCTGCGCACGTTGAAAAAACGGGGTTTCGTCGCGGAAGCCAGCAAAGGCATATTCGTACCCCTGCCACCCGATGAGTTGATCAAACATTTGCGGCGGGACTATGAAGCCGATCTCGATCGCTTCGAAGCCCTGGCAAAGGAAATCCAGACACCTGCCGACCATGACTTCATTTGGACCGTTTCCGGGTATCAGCGGGTCATGGACAAGGCACGGGAGATGATCGACGCCGCCCGAAAAGAGATCTACATCCGTCTATTTTCACAGGAGGTCGAAACACTGGTCCGGACCCTGAAAAAGGCTGAGAAAAGAGGGGTGCCGGTAAAATGCATACTCATGGAGCCCTTTCCAAAGACCTTTGCCATTCAGGTGATTCACCCGCAGCATGAGGTGGTGGAACGCAACCTGGGCGGGCGCTCCTTTGATTTGGTGGTGGACAAGCAGGAGTTTATCGGCGGCATGTTCACCACCGAAAACAGTCAGGCGTGCCGCATCAACTGGGGCCGCAACCGATGGTTCGTGACCGCCGGCCGGGACAGCCTGCGGCACGATTTTTTTCACTACTTCCTCTACAAGACCCATACCCTGAACCAGCCGCTGGATGACCATGAGAAAAAGCTTTACGAAATTATGCTAAATGACATGTAGGGTTGAATGGTTCGTCACATATATCATGTCTCTTATAATCGGACTTCGGGCTTCAATCTCCAGATAACAGCAGGGAGCCGTGATGCCGCCGGAAATGCGTAGAGGCATATTTCTCCAACTTCCACTGGGGCAGGCCGCAGGCCGGACAAACCCCTTTAAACCATTTGTTGCGCAGCCATCGTGCGGCCCGGCTGTTTCTGGAGTTGTTGACCATGAAGGTTTTGTTGCAGTGGGTGGTAATCCGGGCTTGGTCACCCGTGATTTCGATGGCCTTGATGCCGTGCAGCAGGCCTTTGCGCGACGGCCAGATCTTGATCTTGTCGATCAGCCGAAACAGCTCCACCCGTTTGCGATAGAAGCGTCGCTTGGGCGGCTTGGCAGTGGATGGGCCGTCACTCATGTTGAGGCGCCATAACAGTCTGTCTGGCCGACAGGGCCGGATTGCGCATGAATGATGCGCAGCGCTTCACAGGCCATGGTGGCCACGCCGATTTGCAGGGGGTCGTGCAGAATTCTACCGGCCAGTTTTTCCCGGGCATCCAGGGTAGCGCCGCAGGGCATCCCAGGAGCGGCGACATGAGTGTCGGCTGTGACGTGACGTGCGTGAATCACCTCCGCTGCATTGGTGGCATCCACGATAAGATGATGGGTCGACAACGCCTGTTCCAAATCAGGGCCCACCTGGACGTCCGCTTGGAACGCACTCCGGGCCCATCGGGTCAGCTCCTCGGCCTTTTCTGCCACCCGATCGATCACGCTGACCCTGGCCTTACGCATGGACAGCGCCTCGACCGCCCAGCGCCCCACGGGCCCGCATCCGACCACCAGCACCTCCTTGCCGTCCAGTCCGCCGGCCATCAGATCGAGGCCCGCAACGTACCCCCTTGCTGTGGCGCGGGAATTGTCCACGGTCTTTCCCTGGCGGGGGCAAAAGGCCACGAAACGGTCGTCATCGGCAGCCAGGATCACCTGGGCTCCCCCGTCGACGGCTTCGGCAAAACCGGACACGTCCGAACGCCCGGGAATCATTGCATCGAAGCCTAAATGCAAGAGGATGCCGCAGACCGTCTCAGAAAAGCCGGAGATGACGCCAAGGCCGCTGCGAATAGGCACCACGGCCATTTTTTTCCCCGGGGCGAGGCGTTGGAGATGGCCCTCATCCCCAAGGCCCGAGGCCCATTCACCGATTCCCAGGAGGGTCCGCCCGGTGACCGAGACCAATTCTCGATCGTACTCGACCAACTGGGCACGGATTCCTTCGATGTCATCGGTGGTCAACCGGGTCATACCGTGTCTCCCGGACCCCGGTCTACGATTTTCTCAAGGTCGAGACGACGCTGGATAGAAGCCAGCACCCGGTTGCGTTTTTCTGCAGCATCCTGTCGGGTATCGCCAGTGACGATCAGGGTGGCCACCCAATCCGGCGATCCTTCCCGGTAGCTGGTGATGGCCTCATCGGCCCCGAAAAACCCGGACACCCGGTCAAGCGGTCCCGCACCAGCCATGACATGTTCGCCTTCAACGACAATTTCCCTGGATGTGACACGGATATGTTGGAGAATGGCGCCCCGGACGGACATGGACGCCCCCAACGGGGGCAGTTTACCGGAGAGAAAAAGTTCGGCCAGCATTTCGAACATGTTGCAGGCTGTGGACGCATGGACGCACAGGGGCGTCTGACTGGGAAACCGGGCATCGATCTCGAGCACCTTGAAGCGCCCCTCGTGAAGGATCACTTCCACATCCATCAGCCCCGTGAGCCGAATGGCTTCGGCAATTTTAACGGACAGCGTCTCGATTTCAAGGATTTGGCCGGCGGTCAATCGGCAGGGTGCCGCCACCGCCTTGCAGTCGTAGCGGGTGTCCATAAACAGCTGGGTCACCTGAAGCGGCAGGAAGTTACCCGGGCTGCCGATCAGTTCCAGGGAAAAGGACGGCCCCTGGAGATACTGCTGGAAGACCCACCCATCGCACGGAAATCCATTCGGGAAACGTGCATCGGCATCGCTTTGGTCGTTCAGAATGGCCACTCCGTCGCTGCCGCTGGCACGGCTGGGTTTGGCCACCACCGGAAACCCGCACCGCGGCCACGGCTCTGGGGAAGGGATGCCCAGGGATGCAAACAACCGGTCCGATTCGATTTTTGAACTGGAAAGGGCATAGGCCTTTGGGTCAAAGGCAAACGGAACCCGCCGGTCCCGGCACCAGCCAACCAAACCGTCCAGGGCTGCCTGATCTTCCAGGGCGGGAATCACCAGGTCAACGGCTTTCAGTGCATCATCTAAAGCGGACGCCTGTCTGACATCCAATTGCAGGAACCGGTCGCACAGCCGCCGGGCCGGAACATGGTTCTTGCGGTCGACCAAAAGGGTCCGCCAACCGGCATTATGGGCCAGACAGGCCAGTTCCACACCCTGGAGCCGGCCGCCGACGATGGCCGCTAACATGCCCTGGCCGCCCGGCGTTCATGAAGGCAGGTGGTTCGCTTTCGTTCTGCGATCCAGTTGCGGTACTGGTCGATTGATGCCGGTTGGAGCCCGCAGGCGCGAAGGATTGGTGCAATACCTTCCACGGTGCGCCCGCCGGCTTCGATGTCCAGGGTGCTCTGGGCCACGCCGGCCAGTCCCCGGCCCGGCGGAACCAGCGAGGTCACCACGTTGGCACCCGCATCCAGCCGCCGTTTCAGTCCGGCCAGGCCATCCACATCCAGTGAGGCCGGGATGAGCAGACCGGGAAAAGCGATGCGCATCAGGGCGATGGAGATACATTCCCGCAGCGAGGAAGCCGGCGGTTGGTCTGCCATGGGGGTCCCAGCCTGGGGAATGAAGGTCATCACCCGCACCTGATCGGCGCCCAGACGGGCCATGGCATCAACGGAATGCACCAGGTCACGCGAGGTTTCACCCACACCGCAACGCAGCCCCTCTTCGACCAGCATGCCTTTGGCTTTGGCCGCCACCTTGCTCCGGCAGCGATCCTCGAAACTTTGCCCCACCCGAAGCTGATCGAACAGCTGCCGGCTGTGGGTCTCCTGGTAGCAGGCATACCAATCGGCACCGGCTGCGGCAAGCCTGTCAAGAACCGTGTTGGCAGCCATGCCGACAGAAGCCATCACCGGCAGGCCTGTATCTGACCTGATGAATTTTACCGTGTCGATTACCGGGGCCAAGCCGTTGGTTTCATCCGTGTAAAAAGACGGGTCTTCACCGGCGGTCAGGTCGATGAGATGGACACCTGACCGGGCCAGTTGGCGGGCGGAATCGGCAATCTCGGCCAATGTTTTGCGGTACCGGACCGCCCGGGTGTTGCTCTTGCGGTACAAACAGAAGCTGCATCGATTGCGGCAGTGGGTGCTGATGTACAAAAAACCATACAGAAACACGCGATTGCCGAAATGCCGTTCACGCTGTCGCCTGGCAGCGGCAAACAGCTTTTTCAGCAAGCTGGGCGCCGGGGAATCCAGCAGGCGGATCGCGGTTGTCCGGGATATGCCGCCGTTGTCCGCCGCCTTTTCAAGAATGGCCGCAAGCCCTGGCGGTCCATGACGATGCGCGCGGATGACGGCGGCTGAATGATCGCTGTTCACGTGGGTCAACCCTTGTCTTGTCAGTTGTTGATGAATTCGAAAAAAAGCCCCATTTCCAACGGGTTCGCAAAAAGTTCCTGATCAAGGCTTGCGGGCCGCGAAAGCGAACTGAGGTGAGCGAATGGCCAATCGATCAAGATCCTTACGGCGAACCCTCATGTTCCATCCCGAGGAGTGAGGCGTACGTATGGTACGCCGCAGTGATGAGGGATGAAGCGTAACGCAGATATCGGACTTTTTGCGAACCCGTCAAATGTTCAAGCGGATACCGTCCAGATAGGCGATGCTCCGGCCGAAACGGGCCAGATTGCTGCCCCCTTCGGCGGCCATGAGCAGACGCTCCAGTCCAAAACCGATGCCCACCCAGGTATCGGTAATGCGCCAGGCCCGATCGAGGAGATGGGGGCCCATGGCGCCGGATCCCAGTTCCAGCCCGTCAGCATCGGCGACCACGTCCATGGTGGAACCATATACCGCCGACGTCTCCGATGCCAATCGATAGCCGTGGATGCCGGCGCTGTCCATGATCAGGGCGGCGAGGCTTTCGAGGCGACACCAACGCTGGTCTTCAGGCAATCCGAACTCGCAAAGGTTCAGCATAGTAAACTCGGCGGCATGTCTGGCGCCCTCTGTCTCTTTACGAAAGCAAGGGCCCACTTCAAAGACCCGGACCGGCTTCGCCCACAAACGCAGCAGGTCCTTGACGACATAATACAGGTGGGGGGCCAGCATCGGGCGCAGGCATTTTCCCCTGTCCACCCAATAAACCTGCTGGAACAGGGGATGATCGGACGTGATGGACATCCGGGCCAGCAGCCCCCTGGACATCAGCACCGGGGTGGTCACCTGAACAAATCCGTGGGATACCAGTGTTTCAATCAGAACGGTCTCCAGCCGGCACAACCGGGGCCGTCGGGAACCGCTGCGCAGATCGTCAAGGTGACGGCGATGTGCCGCGACCCGCTCTTTTTCCAACGTCTGGAATGCCCGGTCACGCCTGTCGGCATCGTCGAATGTCCGCGCCAGGGTCGCAGCGTCTGCATCCAGCGCCGCCAGACGCTTGCGTTGGATTTCCGTCCAATTGAGGTTCACGATTCGTCGCTTCTCTTTTGCCCTGACAGTATAAAATGGTAGCAAGCGTTGACAGGTTCAGGGGTAAGGAATTGGTGCACGCCACCCACCCCATGACGGTTTTAACCCAGAACCATGAACCATTGAACCCGTGAACGGCTACCGATGGCGGGGAGTCCCGGAGTCGCACCGAGCTACGTGGATTTAGAGTCCACGCGATCACCTGTCGATCCACCCCCCGCAAACGGCGGTACCGTTTCATACCTTTAACCGTTTTTCAACCCATATGAATCGAGCGGCAGCCTATCTGAATACCCTTGACACCAGCCTAGCGGGCTGATAAATGTTGTCCTGTTTATGGCAACACAAATGCGGCGCATTTATTTCCAGGATCCGCAAACGGATGGGGTCGTGCCCTTTGCCATCCAAGATGTGGCCACTGCCGCGCGATTGGCCGAAAAAATGACTCAGTTCGATCTGCTCTCCACGCCGGGCATCGCCCAGGACATCTCCCAGCAGAACGCCGATCTGCATACCACATTGCAGATGGTGGCCAACACCATTAAACCGCTGGTGGTACTCGTTTCGGAACACAAGCATTTCGGCCCCGGCGGCAATTTCCTCATGTCCGGGTCCACCTGCAGGCTTTTCCGGCAGATGCCCTACGAAAGCCGCATCTGGCCATCCATGACCCTGAATCAATGGCAAACGAAGGGATCGGTCGCGGCAGAGGCAACCCTTAGAAGACACGTCACGCAGGTGCGCGATGGCCTTGAACCGCCGGCGGATCATGACGAATTGATGGATCGCGGCCGCCGCTTCATCGACACGCTTGGTCAGTAGAAGAAACCTTGGGGGAAGCATCATGAAGCAAATATTGATATTGGGTGCCGGCCTGGTGGCGCGGCCTGCGGTTCGTTACCTGCTCGGAAAAAGCGGACTGCAGGTCACCCTGGCCGATCAGAAAGCCGACAAGGCCGAGGCCATCATCGCAGGATGCGCCAACGGCAAGGCCATTCGCATGGACGTCAAAGACGAAACCCTGTTGGCGCGTCAGGTTTCGACGGCAGACATTGTGGTCAGCCTGCTGCCATGGACCCTGCATCCGGTCATCGCCCGCCTCTGCCTGACCCACGGCAAACATCTAGTCACCGCCTCCTATGTAAAGGATGAGATGCAGGCCCTCGATACACCAGCACGGGAAAAAGGCCTGATCTTTCTCAATGAGGTGGGTGTGGACCCTGGACTGGATCACATGTCGGCCATGCAGATCATCGACAAGGTCAAAAAGGACGGCGGGCGCATCGACAGTTTCTTCTCCTATTGCGGCGGCCTGCCGGCGCTTGAGAGCAACAACAACCCATTGGGTTACAAGTTCTCCTGGAGTCCCGAAGGCGCTATGCTGGCGGCAACCAACGACGGTCGGTACATGGAGCACAAAAAAGTGATCGAAGTGCCCGGGGACCAACTGTTCAAGCACTACTGGTTGAAAAGTGTTCCCGGCGCCGGAGTCTTTGAAGCCTATGTCAACCGCGACGCCCTGCCCTACCTGAAAATTTATGGCATCGAGGATGCCGCCGGCATCTATCGCGGGACCCTGCGCAACATCGGCTACTGCGAAACCTGGGATTTCATCAAGCAGCTGGGGCTGCTCAACCAGAAGATGAAGTTTGACTTCGATGAAGTCAGCCCCCGTGAGGTACTGGCCAACATTGTCAACTGCCGGGGAAAGGATCTCCGGGCGGGCGTGTCCGCCTACCTCAACATTCCGGAACACTCCCTGACCCTTAAAAAACTGGAATGGCTGGGCCTGCTCTCGGAACGCAAGTTGAAAATCGGCACGGCATCGGTATTCGAAATGTTCGCCCATACGCTGAAAAACCGTCTGGTGTACGACGAAGGCGAGATGGATCTGCTGGTGATGCACCATGAATTCGAAGCCATCTATCCCAACCTGCCCTGCCAGCGCATTCAGTCCACCCTTATCGACTGCGGCATTTCCGGGGAGGATAGTTCCATGTCACGCACCGTGGGATACCCGGTAGGCATCGCTGCCAGCCTGCTGGCCCAGGAAAAGATCACCCTGACCGGTGTGCTCAGGCCGGTCCACCCGCAGATCTATGAACCCATCCTGGCGGAATGCCAGCGCATGGACATCTGTTTCAAGGAACGGCGATCCGACCTGGATGCCGACGAACGCAGCTATTGGGGAGATTGACGATGATGAAAAAACTGTTGATTCGTGCCGAAGACAAAAACCGCTGGGAACGCCGGGCGCCGGTTGTGCCGGCGGACCTGGCACAGATCCTGAACAAGACCGGCTCCCGGGCCTTTGTAGAGCGATCGGACAAGCGATTTTTCAGTGAAGAACAATACGCAGCAGCTGGGGCCGTCGGCTGCGAGGGCATGGCCGACGGGGATGTCATCCTCGGCGTAAAAGAGATCCCCATCGAAAAAATCCTGGCGGGCAAGACCTATCTTTTTTTCTCCCACACCATAAAGGGTCAGTCAGACAACATGCCCCTGCTGCAAAAGATCATCGACAGCGGCGCCACCCTCATCGACTATGAAAAGATCACCGATGATAAGGGCCGCCGCCTGATCTATTTCGGCCCGTTTGCCGGGGACGCCGGAGCCATCGACATCCTCTCGCTCATGGGTGAGCACTGGGCCGGCAGAGGCATCGACACCCGATTTGCCGCAGTCAGACGAGCGCACCAGTATGATTCGGTCGAAGCGGCCCGGGAGCACCTCACAGACATCGGCCGTCAAATTTCACGGGATGGGTTGCCTGCGGAGTTGAGCCCCTTCACCGTGGGCATATTAGGCTACGGCAATGTTTCCAAGGGTGCCCAGCAGATTTTCGACTGTCTGCCGACCGAGCGCATCGCGGCCGACGATGTCAATGACTTTGTGGCCGCCGGTCGCGGTGACCGCCGCACCGTCTACGTGACGGTTTTTAAGGAGCAGGACCTGGTTAAGCCGGTGGATGCGGAGGCAGACTTCGATCTGCAGGACTATTTCGATCACCCGGAACGCTATGAAAGCCATTTCGAGCGATTCCTGCCCAGCCTCACCCTGCTGGTCAATGCGGTGTACTGGGACAAGCGCTACCCTCGATTTGTCACCTGGGCTGGATTGAAACGCCTGAGCGAAACCACCCGGTCACGCAAGCTCAGCGGCATTGCCGATATCACCTGTGACACCTTTGGTTCGATCGAATGCAACGTCAAATCGACCGACAGCGACATGCCGGCCTATCGGGTGGACCCGGTCGCGGGCACCACCCAGGACGGCCATCTGGGAGAAGGGATCGTATTGCTGGCCGTGGACAATCTGCCCTGTGAACTGCCCAACGATTCCTCGACGTTTTTCAGCAATCAGCTCAAGCCATTCGTGCCCGGCCTGCTGGCGGCCGATTACGCCAGCACCCTTGAAGCGTCGGGCCTGCCCCCCGAGATTCAAAAAGCGGTAATTGTGTACAACGGCACGTTGACCCGGACGTACGAGTATTTGAACGCCCATCTTGAGGGGGAAAAGAAAAATATCAAATAAAAAAGAAATCACAATGACTAAAATTCCAAACCAAGGGAAGACAGTAAAACGGCTCGACGAGCTATTCACGGCAATCATCTCAACGCAACCCCAACACGTGACTGCTAAGCAATGGTAGATTGTGGTTCGGGAACAAGGCCGCAGCGAGGTTGAAACCGGAGGCGTAGCAGTGCTACGTTGAGGATTTCGACGCAGCGAGAACGCCGGCCCGGGCCGCAAGATGCCGTTTCCTGATCGGCACGAACAAGGAAATCTGCCTATGAAACGAAACCT
>JAGTUY010000007.1 GCA_018224455.1 Desulfosarcina sp. | reverse complement strand
AGAAAGTGGTGCCCACCAGGGAGATGCCGTTTTCCATCATGATGTAGCCCAGGACCATGGCGATGGCGTTGCGCCGGGCCATGAGCAGGAACATGCCGGCACCCAGAAGAGAGATGGCCGCGGGCAGCAACAGGGCGCTGACACTGCTGTAGGGCACATCGATGCGATGGCTGGCAAAGGTGGCGCCGACGATCAGCAGCAAACCGGCCAGGATGCTGGCATGGTAGCCGACGATGGGCTCCACTTCGCGTGCGATGGCGACTTTCTTGATGGCCAGGTAGATGCACCCGGGAATGACGATGCCGCGGATGATCAGGGTCACGATGGTGAAGACGATGCCGCCGGTGGACATCTCATGGCCGACAAACAGCGGCACAATGCTCACCACCACGCCCTGAAAGGCCATTACCTTGATCAGGCCCGGCAGGCGGCTGGAGCCGAAGGAGAAGAGAATCGACAGCAGGGCCAGGGATAGGATCGTATCGACCGGATGAGTCATTTTAAAAACTCCAGGGTGATAACGGTTGCAAAAAAGGCCAGGGCAAAGGAGGTGAGCACAAATTTGGGCACCCGGTCCATGCGGTAGCGGGCCATGACCGATTCCGTGACACCCACGGAACCATAGACGATCAGCAGACCAAGGGAGAACAACCCCAGATTCAATGCCGGATTACTCAATTCAAAGGGAAAAACCAGACGGGCGACAATGGATGCGTAGAAAAACATCTTCAGAAACGCGCCCATTTCGATGAAAGCGAAGTCGGGACCGCTGTGATCCAGAACCATCACCTCGTGGATCATGGTCAATTCCAGGTGCGTGGCCGGATCGTCCACTGGCACCCGGGCGTTTTCGGTGAGCAGGATGATGAAAAAAGCAATCACCACGAAGAGTATGGGAGATCCGGCGGTCTGCCAGAGCCCGAAGGGTTGACCGCCGGAAAAGAAGGCGGCAAAACTCAGGTCGCCGGTCAGCCGGTAAAACAGGATCAGGATCATGAACATGCTGGCTTCGCAGATAATGGGAAAGTAAGCCTCCCGGGCCGCGCCCATGCCCTCGAACGGCGAGGCTGTGTCCATGGCGGCGGCGATGGTGAAGAAACGGGCCAGACCCAGCAGGTACAGGATGAAGATCACGTCCCCGTCAAATGAGAGCACCGGGGCGTGGCCGGCAATGGGCAAAAAGAGCAGCGAGGTGGCTGCCGCACCCAGAGACACCATGGGGCCCAGCCTGAAAATAAAGGTGCTGCTGGTGCTGTACACCGATCCTTTTTTGCACAGTTTGACCAGCGTGTAGTAATTGATCAGCACCGGGGAGCCTTTGCGGCCGCCGAAGAACGCTTTCACCTTGAAGATGACACCGGCGAATAATGGCGCCGTCAGCAAGGCGAACGACCATAGTAGGATCGATTCAAGCATAAGTGTTCCCTATATTCATAATTCGATGTTGGACGTTCGATGTTCGACGTTCATCGTTTTTAAACGAAAAACAGCAACACCACGATGGCCAGCAGGATGTAGGCGATATACAGGTGAATATCGCCATGCTGTATCCAGCGCAGTTTGTCGAACAGCCACAGCACCGGGTTGACAACCATGCGGTTCAGGTGTCGTTCGATGATATCATGGATGTGGCTGTGGTAATGGGTTGCCCTTGGAAACAATCCGCTCACCGGCGGGTGGTCCTCCTCGAGCGGAGCCGCCGGTTTGAAGAATTCAAGTATCGAGGCGGCATAGGAAGACCCGGTGTACTGCATGCGCACGGTGGGCTGGGTAAACCCGCAGCCCCACGTACCGGCGCGTCCGATGGCTTTTCCCTGGTACAAGATACGCCGAACGGCCAGTATGACCAGCAGCAATGCAAGAAAAAGGGTCGCCCCCAAGGTAATGTTGGCGGACATGCGGGCAACCGGTTCCATGGGAATGTTTGCATAGTCGAGTCCCAGGGCCGGCACCGCCTTCAGGACCATGAACATGAACGCGGTGGGATAGATGCCGATGACTGCACAGGCGCCGGCCAGGATGATCATGGGCAAAAGCATTGTCGGCCCTTTTTCATCCACCGACTGCGCGGCCGGGCTCCTCGGTTCGCCCTGGAAGACCACACCCACGACTTTGGTAAAGCAGGCCAAAGCCAGCCCCCCGATGACGGCCAGGCTGATGATGGCGAGCAGACTGACCACGAATACCGGTGATTCGTCGACGGGAATGCCTTTGAAACTGCCCACATAGATGAAAAACTCGCTGACGAACCCGTTAAAAGGCGGAAGGCCGGCAATCGCCAGGGATCCGACCAGAAAGGTCACCCCGGTGACTTTCATATGTTTAAGCAGACCGCCCAGGGCGTCGATGGAGCGGGTGCCGGTTTTTTTAAGCACCACACCGGCGCCCATGAACAGGAGCGATTTGAAAAGGGAATGGTTGAGCACATGCAGCAACGCGCCGGAAAAACCCAGAACGGCCATGACCGGGTTATTCGCTTCTACGCCGATCATGCCGATACCGATGCCGATGAGAATGATGCCGATGTTCTCGACGCTGTGATAGGCCAAAAGCCGCTTGAGGTCATGCTGGCCGAGGGCGTAAACCACACCCAGGACGCCGGACACCATGCCGAAAACCAGAACCATCGTTCCCAAAACCGGCGTGTGCGGGTTCAGGATGCTGTACATTCGCAGAATCCCGTAGATACCGGTTTTAATCATCACCCCGGACATGACGGCGGAGATGTGAGAGGGTGCCGCCGGGTGGGCATGGGGCAGCCAGATATGGAACGGGAACACGCCGGCCTTGGAGCCGAAACCGATAAAGGCAAGGATAAAAGCCGCCATTTTAGCTGCATCGGAGAGCCCGGCCGATTCGAATCCAAAGCTGCCGGTGTGGCTGTAAAGCACGCCGAAGGCGGCAAAGATGAACATGGTGCCCACATGGGAAAAGATAAAATAAAGGTAGCCGGCTTTTCGGTTTTCCGGGGTTTGATAATCGTAGACGACCAGGAAAAAGGAGGATAGGGACATGATTTCCCATGACAACAGGAAGGTGATCATGTTGTCGGCGACCACCACCAGGGCCATGGAGGCGGCCAACAGGCTGAAGAAAAAATAGCTGGCGGCCGTACGAAGGGCCTTTTCCGGGTGGTTCATGTAGTGGAAGCTGTAAATGGCCGCCAGCAGACAAACCGCAAAGATGGCCAGCAGAAAAAATGCGGACAGTCCATCGATTCGAAAAGCGAGCGAGAAAGAATTCAGGTATTCAAAAGAAGCGATGGCCGGTCCATCGTGTGAAAGCTTAGACAAGGCGTCGAGCATCCCCAGACCGCAGCCGATGCTGATTCCCAGGACACCCAGGATTTTCATCAAGCTAAACTGCCTGAACGAAAAAAGTGGAAGCAAACCACCGGCAGCAATGATCAGCATTGACAGAAAAAATAGATTCATATGCGTTTTTTTGGTCCTTCTGACCCTAATGCCAGGCTATATCTGGGTGCGTATGGCACCCGGCTGCCGAAATTTAGGGCCTTTTTTCGCGGGGTATGAAGTGGCTGCGGTTAGGTGTACGTTTACAGGATGATTTCCGGGAACCTATTTCAAAACCCTGCTTCAAGTCAATATCGGAATTCAAGAAATTAGAGATTGTCGATGCGAATGTCGATAGACAGCGGATTTGTCTGTATCCATCAGACGTGTTATACTCGCGTACCATTCACCCTTGGTGCTTTACCCTTGTTCGACGGTGGACGACTCGGTTGTCTCATGCACCGATCGGGCTTAATCCCGCGGTTGAAATTTTGCGTCCCTTTTGTCAACGGGTAGCTGAAATGTCGGAAAAAGAGAGACTCTTCCTTACCATTGACCAAGCCCTGGACTCAGTCCGCATTGCTTTCGCGCAATATACCTCTCAGTTTAATCTCCTTGCCGTGATATGGCCCATGGTTTTGGGTGACGGGGCCTATGTTTTGCGGGATGCTCACAGCCGTTCGATTTGGGCTAAGATGTCCGGCAATACGAAGCTGATCCCATCCAGCGAAGATAATTTGAAGCAACGGATCCTGGATCGTCTGGATCGATACCCACCGGATCCGCAACACCTGGCCCGCATTTGTACCCTGGTGTTCGGCGCGCATGTCAAGGCCGGTTCTGGACCGGAACCGGATGCGTTGCCCGGCATCTGGATCGACACCGACATGGCGCGCTTTGTCTGCAACCAGTGCGGCCGCTGCTGCCGGACGCTGAACTACCATGACGGCTGCAGTGTAGCCGATTACCAACGCTGGCAGGATCTCGGGCGGACCGATATCCTCGAGTGGGTAGGCACCATCAAACAGAACGATCAGGTCACTGCCTGTCGCATCTGGATTAAGCCGGGAACCAACGACTTTGCCGAGACGTGCCCCTGGTTGGCCCGGTCACCCGACCCAAACCGTTATGTCTGCACCATCCATGATGTCAGACCGGCGATCTGCCGGCAGTACCCCGGCAGCCGAAAGCATGCCCGGTTGACCGGGTGCAGGGGCGTTTAAATCGATTTGCATACCGCGCAAAAATGTCGTATGAAGTTGGCGCGAACGCTGACCCGATGCGGAGAATGGGTGAACAATGACCTCAAGCACCTCGACGACCACTCATGTTGCCCCGAATTTTTAAAAGCTGCACCAATTGCCAGGAACAATGGAGGCGTCTGGATGACTTCATCCAGGACCCGACGGTCGAATTGGTCGGATACATGCCGACCTTCGACGATTTGGGGCTGGGCCTTATTTTATTCAACCACGACTGCGGAACCACCCTGGCCTGCCAGGTCGCGCTGTTCGAACATCTTTACGACGGACCGGTTTATGAAATGAGAAAAACCGGCGAACCTGAATGCCCGGGCCATTGTCTGAGCGAAACAGACCTTTCTTCTTGTTCGATAAAATGCAGCTGTGCTTTCGTGCGGGAAACCCTGCAGATCATCAAACAGTGGCCCAAGACCGAAGCCCCCTGATCCGCTGGCTGCGAACCCATCAAGGCTAAAACCGGAGCACAAAAAATGACAGACGGTACTTTCGAAAAGGTCCAGCACTCGGACAGCCGCATGTATGGCGACCCCAAACTGTTGCTCTGCGGGTTTTCCGTCACTGCTCAGCCCAAATTCATGGCGGTCCTAAAAATGGCCGGGCTGCAGGGGGTCGACGTCGTATGGGCCAGCGAAGAAAATGGAGAAGAGACTCTGGCGGCGCTGCTTGGCCTTCCCGACGGTGCCGGAGCGGGCACAGGGTCTGCACTCCCTCGGGCCGTTATCGTTTCCGGCATCACGGAAAACCAACTTCACGGACTGATGACGGTCTGCCGAAAAACGGGCATGCAGCCGTCCCTGTGGGCCGCGTTGACGCCGACGTCGGAGACATGGCCGCTGGGGCAGCTGCTCAGCGAATTGAAGGCCGAGCGAAAGGCCCTCTCCGAGCGCAGGAAGAAATAACCCAATGATTGCCGGATACGCCACACCTGAGGGCACACAACAGCTTGCCGACCAATTTTCGGACCTTGCCTTCACGCCGTTTGGCACTACCGGGCTCTTGGTTAGCGGTGCCGGTTTCGGCTGCTACCGGGTCAATGCCGGTGTGACCGCCCATGCGAAAGCGCTGAAAAAAGCCCTGACCGAAGGCGTCAACCTCATCGACACCAGCGCCAATTACGCCGATGGTGGTTCGGAGCAGCTGGTCGGAGAGGTGCTATCGGCGCTGATCGAATCGGGCCGGATCGATCGGGAACAGGTCGTGGTCGTCTCCAAGGGCGGCTATCTTCAGGGAAACAACTACGCCCTGAGCCGGCAGCGTAAACATGACGGCAATCCCTTCCAGGAAGTCGTCGAATACGCGGACGGCCTGGAACACTGCATTCATCCGGGGTTTCTCGACGACCAGATTGACCGGTCCCTCAAGCGGCTGGGTCTGGAGACCCTTGACGGGTACCTGCTGCACAATCCTGAGTATTACCTGGGGTGGGCCCACAAAACCGGGGTGAACCGCGAGGTTGCTGAGAAGGAATACTACCGGCGAATCGAGCGGGCCTTTCGTCACTTGGAAGATGCGGTGCAACAAGGGCGCATCCGGTTTTACGGCATCAGTTCCAACACCTTCCCCGCATCGACGAAGGATCCCGAATTCACCGCCTTGCAGCGGGTATGGGAGATTGCCGAATCCATCGGCGACGCGCATCATTGTCGAGTGATCCAGCTTCCCTTCAACCTGTTCGAACCGGGTGCGGCGGTGGAGAAAAACCAACCGGATGATAAAACGGTTCTGGACGTGGCCCGGGAAAGGCGGCTCGGCGTGCTAGTCAACCGCCCCTTGAACGCCTTTACCGGCAGACGCATGGTTCGTCTGGCCGGCATCGAGGTGCGCAGCCGGATGGACTACGCGGATATTATCCAATCCATCAAGGACCTGGCCCAGAGCGAAACCCGGCTGTGGCGTAAAATTCTCCCTGAAATGGAATCGGTCCCCGGTGGGCTGCGAGCCCGTATCAAGCAGCAGGGGTGCTTTGCCGACACGCTCAAACATCATTGGCGAACCTTCGGCTCCTATGAACGGTGGCGGGAAGCCAGGGACGGCATCTTTCTTCCCCGTATTCAGGGGGTGATGGATTTCTTGTTGCCTCATGCCGACAACAATCCCGACCTGGCCGACTGGATCCGATCCCACGAAAAAACCCTCGACCGTGCTTTTCGTGCCGTGGCGTCCGTTTACGCCGATGATGCGGTGGCCCTGGAGAAGAAAATTCTCAACATGATTGGCCAGGCTGACCCTGCGTGGGCCGAGCCCGGTACGTTGAGCCAGAAAGCCATTCGTGCGATCGCTTCAACTGAGGGTGTTTCCACCGTCCTGGTGGGCATGCGCAAGGAAGCCTATGTCTCTGACGTGCTGGCCGAACTTCACCGATCGACCGACAAGACGGATCGGACCGACTCGTGGAACCGGCTGCGAAAGGGCGCACTGGAGATTTTTTCCGACTGAAAGCACCATTGACCGGAAACCCGTCGACGATCTGCTCAATTCCTATTTTAACGCGGTATGGCCAAGCGCAATAGTTTTTTAGCAGCCTGTTAAACCTGTGTGGTGGAGGCACGCCTATGCCAACTGAAAAACACACGATCACCATGCTGGTGGAGAACGAGCCGGGGGTGACGGCCCGGGTGTCCGGGCTTTTTGCCAGTCGCGGCTACAACATCGAGACCATCTGCGGCGCCCCCACCGCCAACCCGGATATGTCCCGCATCACGATTACCACCAACACAACGCCGGACCAGATGGAACAGATCATGAAACAGGTGCGGCGGCTGATCAATGTGATCAAGGTCAGGGATATGACCGGCGATGAAGCGGTGAGGCGTGAAATGGCCCTGATCTGCGTCAATGCGCAGGAGCCGCACCGGTCTGAGATTCAGCGCATCGTAGACAGCTTCAGGGCCCGTATCGTGGATACCGGGCTGACCCACTACATTATCGAGGTGACCGGCCAGATGGAAAAAATCGAAGCCCTGCTGCGGCTGCTGGCGCCCCTGGGTATCAAGAAAGTGGCCCGGTCGGGTATACTGGCCCTGTACCGGGAACCCGGTTGAACCGCGATCGCACGCACATTCCCCGCGGCCTGCCGCGGGGAGGGTTCAACCTTGGGATATCCCGATGTTGCGACGCTTTTCCACTTGGAATACGATTTGCATAGCTTGAGGAGGACTTGTGGACCGATTGTGAAAGGAAACGCGCTTAATGGGGACCGGTGAATTCAGAAGGCGGTATGAACGCAAAAGGTATCACAGCGATGTCGTTTTTTCCCTGAAAGGCCATGCCTTTGGCGGAGCGCTGAAAGACATCAGCGTGGGCGGGGCGTTTGTGCTGACCCTGTCGGTCAATCAAGTTCAAAAAGGCGATCTCATCACGATCAGCATCCCTTTCACCAGCGGCAAGAAAAACATCAAACGGCGGGCCAGAGTGCTGTGGACCAGCGGAGAGGGGTTCGCCGTCGAGTTCTTTTAGACCCTGCCACTTCCGACGGTCCGACACCTGCTTATAAAACTGTCGCCGGCGTTGTCGTGTTTTCAATCGGCCGCAGACGCTCCAGAATCTGATTCAACACACCCTTATTCACTTCGATCCACTCCCGTGAACGATTCAACGCATCGGTGACGGCCTCGTGGGTGATAAATGTTCCGTAGATGGTCAAGAATTTCTCGTCGTATTCAATCTCCTTGATGGCCGACGTCAATCCCTTGACATTCAGGGTCAGGTAGTCGCGCATCATTTCAGGGTGGATGTAATGGAGCACGGAAAGTTGCTCCCAGCGGTGGTGGATCCTGACAGCCGCGTCCTGAACGTAAAGACCGGCTTTCTGGATGTAGGCCAATTGCCGGTCATCCGGATCGAATAGAAACCCGCTTTCCAGGAATTTGAGATCCTTGTACGCCTGATCTAATTCATGCCAGGAGAGGTAGAGCCTTTCGATGTCCGGGGTGAGGATGGCGATGATCGGATGCGTGTCGACCGCCTGGGTTTCCTTTCCGTTGGTATGATTAACCAAGGCACAGCCGGTAACTGTAGCTATCAACAGGATCACACCCGGCCAACCGATGGGGTT
>JAGTUY010000006.1 GCA_018224455.1 Desulfosarcina sp. | reverse complement strand
TGATGGTCATGGGCGACGTTGCCGGATCAATGCCGGTTAAGACGATGGTTGGATTCGCATTCGCCGGAAGGCTTGCGGCCGGGTCCAGATTGCCGTTCGCATCAAATTGAATCGACCCGGTGGATATAGATGCAGCCAGCGGATTGTCGTGACTCACGTTCACCGCCCAGTCCCACCCCGCTGCCGTACGTGTAAAATCGACATCCAGAATCGCTTCCGACCCCAGCGAGTCGAACGCGGTGATGGAGCTCGTAAACACATCCCCGACGGGAGCATCACTGTTCAGGTTCATTCCAAAAGAGATATTTTGGGTGGGATTGGGCGCACTGGTGCCGTTGGGCAGCGTAATATCACCGATGCTGCCGGCAGCCCCGGTGGCGGGATCAATCGAATAGCCCTGGGCGATGAAACCGTCCGGGGTGACCAGGTTTCCATCCTTGTCCCACTCGAACTGTCCGGCCCGCGAGTAATAGGAAATCCGGCTGCTGGGGTCGTCAACCATGAAAAGTCCAGCGCCGTTGATCGAAAGATCCGTTGCACTATTGGTGTTTTCCAGGGAGCCCGGCTGCCACTGGGGATTCACCCCGTTGAGCGTCACACCGCGTCCGATCTGGAGACTGGTCTGACTCACCGAAGCGCTGAAGATGTTTGCAAAAGATACCCGTGATGATTTGAACCCGGTGGTATCGACATTGGCGATGTTGTCGCCGATAACCGCCATGGCGCTGGTGTTGGCCTTCAATCCCGAGATGCCTGAGTACAGTGAACCGATCATGGTTGTTCTCCTTGTTGGACGGTTTCGTGGATTAACTATTCTTTGGGGTCCCCCGTTTCCTCGATGCGGATCACCGAGGAAATGGGAACTTCACGGTCATTGATCAATAGATTCGTGGCACCGGTTTTGTAGTCGACACCTGTGACGATACCGGTGGTGTAGCTGCTGGAGCTGACGATGGCGCCATCGGTGTTCATGGCCATGACATTGAACGTGTAGGCGCCATCGGCAGCGGCCGAACCATTTGAATCCCGCCCATCCCACACCACCTGCTGTTCCCCGGCTTGTCGGGCGCCCGCCTGGATATCGGTCACGAACCCCCCGAAACGGTCATAGATCTGAACGTACACACTGTCCGCGTCGTTAACCAGGTCAAAGCGGATGGGATCCGGGTTGCCGCCGTTGACACCGAACATACTGCCGGTGGCGGTGACCGTTTTGCCGATGAATCCGGAAGACTGGATGTTGTTCAATGTGGATTGGTAGACTTCAAACCCGCTCAGCGTGGCCTCGATGTTCTGCAGCTGTTCGAGGGAGCTGAACTGGGCCAGTTGCGCGGTAAACTCGGTGCTTTCCGCTGGGTTCAGCGGATCCTGGTGCTGCAGTTGGGCCACCAGCAGCGTCAGAAAATCGTCTTTACCCATCACGGTGTTGTCCTGCGTTTTTGGGGTGCTGGCTTGACTGTAGACATCGGATACACTCATGACTGTCATGGTCCTTCACCTCCGGGAATAATGGTGTCGTCGTCCGGGCCACCTGCGCTTGGATCAGGCAAAATAGTTGATCCCGTCACGGTTGGGCTGAACATCGTCGGGGTTATTGCCGCCGTCCCGATTCGGGGTTTCCGGGTCCTGCCCCTGGGCCTGTTGCCGGCCGTTTTGAGAAAAATGGTGCTTGAACATCCCTGCGAATTGCTCGCGGCTGTGCTGTTGATTTCCATCCGGGTTGACCGTGACCTCGAATTTGTCGATGGTCAGACCCTGGTTCTGCAGTTCCGTTTTCAAATGGTGCAGATGGGTTTCTATGATCTCCTTCACCACCGGCCGGTCGGTGATGATGCGCACCACCAGTTGTTCTTTGTCGGCAGCGATGTTCATCTGGACATTGCCGAGAAATTCGGGTTTCAGCCGGATCTGGATTTCTGAACGCCCATGGATGGATCGCATGGCGGCTTTGTCCACGATTTGATCCATCACCGAGGTCTGGAAGCTTTTTACCGCCGCATCTTCCGTCCGCGTCAAGACGGTTGCCTGGCCGGCAGCGGGTTTGCCGGTCATATTCGTCGCTTGATCCCCTGCCATGGCTTTGGCCGTGTCCTGGAAGGAGAGTTGGGGTTTGGGCTGTTCAGCAACCGTGCCTTTTACCGTGTCCGATGACTGGCCTTTTCGCCGCGCCTCTTCATTGTCATGCGCCAATTCGACTCGCTGTGCCGATTGGTGTGGGTCTTTGCCCCGGAAATCAGCTGCATCATCCTCTGCGTGAGCCGATCCTTGACCCGTTAAACCCGTTACCATGAAGGATTCCGGATCCTTGGCCTGGCCGGCAACAGGGGGGAGGTGGGGGGCTGCCGGATCGTTCGCTTTTCCAATGATTCCCGCGCCGGCGGGCAATCGCTCCTGCATCAACCGGTTGGTCGGGGCGTGTCCTTCATCGCCGGCAGGCGCTGCCGGCTTGAACAAAACACGTGCGTCTGCCTTTTCAACCCCTTCTTCTGGCCGGTTTTCCTTCATCACCGGTTCAGGCGAACGCGCTTTAAGCCGGCTATCATCGGCATTTGCGACCGGGGTGGGAATGCCTTGCGCAGCGGCCTGAGGCTGTGGACCTTCGCCGGCGGCGTTGGTGGTTTGCCCGACCGTCGGCGCGCCTGCTTTAACCTGATGTTCATCGGCGTTTCCGGCCTGGGTGGGAACGCCTGAGACCGCCGTCTGAAAAAGTGGGTCCTTAAGGGCAATTTGGGTTTGCCCGACTGCCGGCGTGATTTCCTTTGCGACCCTCATTTCTGGAATATCGGGCAGCCCGTCACGGGGGGGCGTGTCGGCAACACGCATGCGCTGATGATGGGTGATAATGGCATCGATTATGCGCTGTGGAAGCGGAACGTGTCCATTGTCGAAACTGCCGTCTTTAAGCGATTGGGCAGCCGGTTGATCTTGCGCGAATTGATCCGTTGCGTCGGCCATCAGGGCCTGCATTTGATCGAGGGCGGGCAGATCCGGGTCAAGGTCGCTCGGTTGAAAATTGAAGACGATTTCGCCGTCAACGCCCGCGCCGGCAGCGTTATCCCTAAAATTTTGCACCCATGCCAGGAATGTACGGGTATTCTCATCGGCAGACAACAGGATATCGTCACCGACTGGCAGGCGGTGAGGGCCTTGGCCGATATGGCCGGGTTGGTCCCCGAATCCGGGCATCAAACCGGTGACCGACTGCATGAATCCGCTGAATGGGTTCATTGGCCCTCTCCGCCTTTTTGGATGGTTTTTCTGACAAACTGGTTGACCGCCATCTCATCGATGAAGTTCATCTCTTTTTTCAGCATGGTCTGATTATATCGTTCGAGGCTTTGAATCTTGAGTTTTTCCAGCATCTGGCGCTTCTTCATGGCTTCGAGCAACGCAGCCTGTTTTTTCGATTCCCGCTCCCTGACCTCACTGATTACCGTCACCTGCCGGGCAATGCGGTCGGAAAGCCGCTTAAGATAGGCGTGGTAAGCCACCACCTGATGGCTGGAAATGCCTTCTGCCTGATCCT
>JAGTUY010000005.1 GCA_018224455.1 Desulfosarcina sp. | reverse complement strand
TGAAGCATCCGGAACGATACCCCACCAATGAAATCGAAAATATCCGTCGGGGCGGTCGACGCGCCTGGATTGCCTGGACCAACAAGGTCGTGCGGGATAAAGCCGACCGGATCGTTGAAATCTTGAGCGTTGGTGTCGATGTCACCCAGCGAAAACAGGCCCAGGAACAGGTTCATTTTCTCACGCATCAATTGATTAAGGCGCAAGAGAATGAACGCCTTAAAATATCCCGCGATTTGCATGACCACATTGCCCAGGACCTGTCTACACTGAAGATCAGCCTGGAGACCCTGTTCAAAAACCAGTCGACCGAAATCAGCAATAAAGTTTCGCAATTGTCCAATATCCTACAGCGGTCGATTGCCGCTGTCAGGGACATGGCCTACGATCTGCGCCCCCCCGGTCTGGATCAGTTGGGCTTAGTCAAAACCCTGTACCTCTATTGCGAGGATTTTTCAAAATCCACCACTGCGGAAATCGATTTCGCCGCCGCCGGCGTGGACGAACTAAACCTCGAATATGAAACCCAAATCAACATTTACCGGTTGATCCAGGAAGCCTTGAACAACATCAAACGGCACGCCGGCGCCAATCGGGTGACGATCCGGTTGGTCGCCTCCTCTCCGGATATCGTCATACGCATCAAAGACAACGGTAGAGGTTTTGACGTGAACGACCGTCGAAAACGGGCCTTGAAGGAAAAGCGCATGGGCCTGCAAAGCATGGTGGAGCGGGTTCGCCTGCTGCAGGGGAAAATCAACATCCAATCCAAACCCGACAAAGGCACCTATATTTTCATTGCCATCCCGCAAAAGGAGAAAACCAGTGTCTTCCAGGAAGCGCGTTCTGATTATTGACGACCACCCGCTGTTCAGAGAAGGCCTAAAATCCATTATTGCCGGGGACCGTCATTTCACGGTCGATGGCGAGGCCGGAGATTCACGCAGTGGTTTTGCCATGGCAAAAAAGATCAGACCGGATGTCGCCCTGGTGGATATTTCACTGCCTGATGAAAGCGGCATGCAGTTGACCCGACGAATAAGGCAGGCCCTGCCCGACACCCGGGTGATGATTGTCAGCATGCACTCGAAGATCGATTACATCGTGGAAGCCTTCCAGGCTGGTGCAACCGGCTATGTGGTCAAGGAGTCCGCAGCTAGCCGACTGGTTCAAGGACTCCATGCCGTTATTCAAGGTGAGTATTTTCTGGACAGTTCCATCTCTCACGAGGTCGTGGAGCGGTTGATGAAATCACCGGTCCGCGAGGCACGGGTGAGTGATACGGACTACGGCCGTCTCACTCCCCGGGAACAGGAAATAATGCGCATGCTGGCCGAAGGGCTCCCGAAATCAGAAATTGCCGACCGGCTTTGCATCAGTATAAAAACGGTCGAGAATCATCGGTCCAACATCATGAAAAAACTCGATCTGCACAGCGCCATGGATCTCGTGCGGTACGCAGCCAAGCTGGGACTCATCGATATAGACCTGTGGAAAGAGTGAGCCCGAATGCGGCTAAAAACGAGACAGACGGCTTACTTGCTATGTTGATCGGACAATCAAATCATCGCTTCGACGCAATTTCCCGCCAGCGACATCCAAAGGATGGTTTAATTTTTACATGAAGCCATCTCAACATCTTGTATTTAAATCCTCTCTCACCCCCAAGATTTCTCACCACTCGGGATTTTCTCCCGGGATATAGTAAAAAAACCTAAAAAAATGAATCGAAATCCCTATAGATTTTTTTTTCTCTGCCGATATTATCTATCATAGCAGAGAAAAGTTGATTGTCTATAAGGGGTGGAGAATCGACTGAGCCTGCCGATGTTTTCCATTAACGGACAAAACATAGAAAGGTTAACGGGTACCATGTTCTTTTAACAGCCAGTGATGGTATGGCGCATGCTACGAAAGGAGAACAAGATGATATCTTCTCCATGCAAAACCTGCGAAAGAAGGAACGACCCGAAGGATGAGTGTCTGAAAGACTGTAAAATCTTGCATGACGTTCAGGAATTCCATCTGATAAGCGCAAAAAGCATCTATTACAGCGCCATTGACTGCACCGAGGAAAGCCGCTACCACATCAAATCACCATCTGCGGCCATGATGAGCCCATATTAACGTCATTGACCAACATCAAAAGAGCAAACGATGATGGATCAGCATCGATCTTCCGTTCCGGAAAACCAGAAATCATACCGTTCCGGCGGCCAATCCAACCGGACCGCAAAGGATGACATCGAAAAAAAGATTTGCCCCGCCGGACGAGTGGACATTATCGCCATGGTCCGGAGCCTGCAGCGAACTGCGGGGGTGACGGACTGTTTCAGAATGGGTAATGCGGACTGCGACACCATCGACTGCGACTGGCGTACTTATTGTCTGGGCGCGCCGGCCGATACCAGGAAAAAAGGAAAACCGACCCAACCAAAATAGACCGGTCGGAAGCCTTGTCTACCGGCATCTATCCACCTTGGCACGGTTCAGGACATCCTTTTGGAGGGGCTGACAGTCGATTGCCGGATGACCAGAATCGCTTTAGCTGGTTTTCCATTTTCCGCGGCGATCCGGCCATCGCCATTGCCCACTGGTCGGGCAGCAGCCCCTGGTAAGTGGAGCGGCAAAAACGCTGGTCCACGAGCAGCAACGCACCGCGATCCTGATCGCTGCGAATCACCCGACCAGCAGCCTGCAGCACCCGGTTGACCCCCGGGAAACGGTAGGCAAAATCAAATCCCACCCCCCGTTTGTCGAAAAAGCCGCGAATCAGATCTCTTTCCGGGCAGATGGCCGGCAAGCCCACACCCACAATGACGGCACCGCTGAGCCGCTCGCCCACCAGGTCGATGCCCTCGCCGAAAATCCCCCCCATTACGGCAAATCCGACCATCGTTTGATCATTCTGCGTTGAAAAACGGTCGAGAAACCGGGCACGCCCGGCTTCATCCATCTCGCGCACCTGCATCAGGACCTGGACATCACCCTCCGGTTCTTCAAATCGATCGACCACCATGGTCATGTATTCATACGAAGGGAAAAAGCACAGGTAGTTGCCTTTTTTGGGATGGATGAAGCGCCGGACCAGGGCCACAATCCGATCGACGCTCTTTTCCCGCTGGCTGTAGTAGGTGGATATGCCGCTGGCAATGAGCACCTTCAGGTTTTTTCGGGGAAAGGGGGACGGGATAGCCAGCATCGCCGCAGTCGGTTCGCACCCCAGAATATCCCGGAAATAGCCCGCAGGCGTCATGGTGGCGGAAAAAAAAATGACCGACCGGGAACGCCGCAGGGCCAATCTCAGGTGGCTGGAAGGATCCAGGCAAAACAGTTTGACCTGCAGATCCTTGCCGGTCGCCTGACGACAGGTCACATAGCTGTCGTCAAACTGGTCCCACACCCGCAAAAAACCACTGGTATCGAAGTAGCGCGTCATGACGATTTCCCGGAAGGGCGTCGATTGGTTTTTGGCCAGCCACCGCTCCGACTCCCGCAGAAAATCACGCAACAAGGGTTCCAATCCGTCGGGCAACAGGGTCTCGGATTGAAAACCGCCGGTTTCCCGAATCCTTTTTCGGGCATCGAGCATCCAGGTGTTGATCTTTCCCGCCGCCCGATAAACCGCCGGCAGGTGATTTTTCACCGCCCGCCTGAGCTCGAGGAAATCGCTTTTGCGCAGCTTGGCGGAGAACATGTCGCGGGAGCGGTCCACCAGGTTGTGGGCCTCGTC
>JAGTUY010000004.1 GCA_018224455.1 Desulfosarcina sp. | reverse complement strand
TTGGCGTAGGCGACGGCGGCGGCCAGCTTGAAGGCATCCATCTGAGAACGGTAACGTACGGCAACATCTCCGCCACCGTCGGAGATGTAGGAGGTCGATCCGACGAACCCGTTGAAAGAAGGACTGTCGTAGCGAATGCGCTCCTGGCGGCTCAAACCGTCCATGTTGCTGAAAACGTTTCCAATGCGGGTGCCGGACAGACTATCTGTGGTATTGTTATAGAACAGCTGCCCGCCCGCCATGTCAGCAACGCTGGAGTAGCCGACGATGCTGGTGCCGGACAGGTCCACCTCGGCAGTGCCGTCCGACGCCGTCGATCCCCATCCCAACGAAAATTTACCGAAAGCATTGGCATCCAGCCACAGGTCCAGGTGGCGCTTCTCAAAGGAGGCGTCGTCCAGCCTGCTATCGTCCTGGTTGACCAGGTTGCTGGGGTTGGTCTGGTACTCCACCTCGATGCGGGTGCCGATGGTGTATTTATCATTGGGCTCGATGGTTCCCTCCAGCCCCACCCGGGTGGAGGAGTTGTCATTGTCCACCAGGTAGAAGTTGCCGTTGTCACCATCGCTGCTATACAGCACCGCCTTGTTGACCTGGCCGTATAGCTTGACCTTGCCTTTCGGGTTTTCGGCTTTGACCGCAGCGGGGCTGTCCGTAGCCGCCTTGACCATGGCCGCAGCCGTCTGGCCTTTCAGCGCCTCGACCTGACCCTGCAACTGCTCCAACGCCTTCTGTTGGGCTTCGATCTGGACCTGTTGCTGTTGAATGACCTTCTCGAGGCGATCCAGCGTCTCCTCGTCTGCCCCGTATGCCGACAGGACCGTCGCGAAGCAGAATACAACCGTAACCACGCACAGCATTAAAAAAACGCGCCACCCTCTCAGTCCCATTCGTCCCTCCTTTATCGCTTCGAGGTTGATCAAGCTCACTCGGTGAACGCCCTTCGGGCAGATCGTATATCATTCAAGGCTTGCACTTGTAAATCGAAAGGGTGCCCCATCCTGCCATCCGGGCACAGGCAAAGCGAGCCGCATCGGAGATGAGCGATGGCGCATGACGTTCAAAATGGGTTTGTTACCCGCCGATTTTTACGTTAGACTGTTGCCATCATTTGTTGACGATAACCGTTAAACAAAACAGGGAAGGACCCCGCATGGCCAACAGCCTTTACATCGCCAGCATCGAGCCGGAAAGCGGCAAGTCGGTGGTCGCGCTGGGCATCATGGAGATGCTTTCCAGAAGAGTGGGACGCATCGGGTATTTCAGACCCATCATCCCCACGGCCCAGAAACGGGACAACGACATTGAACTCGTTTTGCAGCGTTACCACGTTGATCAGACCTATTTCGAGACCTTCGCCTTTACCCGCAATGCCGTCCAGAGTCTGTCCACCGGCAGCAGCAGCCAGGGCATCCTGAAACAGATCGTGGAAAAATACCGGCAGCTTCAGCAGAAATTCCGTTTCGTCCTGTGCGAAGGAACCGATTACACGGGTGTTTCATCGGCATTCGAATTCGATATGAATGCCGACGTGGCCGGCAACCTGGGCAGCCCCATCCTGATGCTGATCAATGGCAGCGACAAAGACGCTGAAGAGATCGTCGAGACCATTCAGATAGGGATCGAGGCCTTCACCCACAGGGGATGCGACATCGCCGCCGTCGTTGTTAACCGGGTCGACAAATCGGAACTGGATGCCGTTCGCGCAGCGGTCGGCGAAGGCGTTCCCGGTGACGTTCCCGTCGACGTGCTTCCGGAGATGGCCACCTTGGGCAGACCCACCGTTGCCGATATCGCCAGAGAACTGGGGGCCGAGGTGCTCCAGGGTGAAACCGAGGCGCTGAGCCGGTCGATCCACGATTTCAAGGTGGCCGCCATGAACATTCCCCATTTCCTCGATCTGATCCGGGAGGGGGACCTGGTGATCACGCCGGGCGACCGCACAGATGTCATTCTGGGGTGTCTGGCAACGGTTGTATCCGACAATTACCCTACCCTTGCAGGCATGGTGCTTACCGGTGGGTTCAAACCGGAAACGTCGGTGAAACGACTGATGGAAGGCTTCAGGCTGACCTCACAGCTGCCCATCATCAGTGTGCCCACGGACACGTTTACCAGTGCCATGAATGCCAGCGAAATCCGCGCCAACCTTCAACCCGGCGATGATCGCAAAATCGCTGCCGCATTAGGCCTCTTCGAAGCCAACGTGGACCTTGCCCGCCTGGAAGCCCGCATCGATGTGGTCCGATCCAGCCGCGTGACCCCGATCATGTTCGAATATGAACTCATCGAACGGGCCAAATCGGCCCGCCGCCACATCGTTCTGCCCGAGGGAGAAGAACCGCGGATCCTGAGGGCCGCAGAGATACTGGTTCGCAGGGATGTGGCCGACATCACGCTGTTGGGCAACCCGGAGCAGATCCGGCAGACGGCAAAAACACTCGGCCTGGATTTGAAAGGCCTGAATATTATTCATCCACCCAGCTCGACCCATCGGGAGGCCCTGGCCCAGATCTATTACGACCTTCGCCGGGAAAAGGGCTTGTCCAGGGAGATGGCCTGGGATATGACGGCCGATGTGAGCTACTTCGGCACCCTCATGGTCAAGGCGGGGCTGGTCGACGGCATGGTGTCAGGCGCCGTCCACACCACTGGCGATACGATCCGGCCGGCCTTTCAGATTATCCGCACCCGTCCGGGGGTGTCCATCGTCTCCAGTGTTTTTCTCATGTGCCTGCCTGACCGCGTCGTCGTCTACGGGGATTGTGCGGTCAACCCCAACCCGGATGCGAGCCAGCTGGCGGATATCGCCATCAGTGCGGCCGATACGGCAGTCATGTTCGACATCGAACCGCGCATCGCCATGTGCTCCTATTCCACGGGGACATCGGGCGCCGGTCGGGATGTAGACAAGGTCCGCGAAGCCACGCGCATCGTCAAATCACGCTTTCCACAATTGAAGATCGAAGGCCCCATCCAGTACGATGCGGCGGTGGATGCCGGCGTGGCCAGGACCAAGCTTCCCGGCAGCGAGGTAGCCGGGCAGGCCACGGTGTTCATTTTTCCGGATCTCAACACGGGCAACAACATTTATAAAGCGGTGCAACGCTCTTCGGGTGCCATTCCCGTCGGGCCGGTACTCCAGGGCCTGAATCAGCCGGTCAACGACCTGAGTCGGGGCTGCACGGCAACCGACATCGTCAACACCGTGGCCATCACCGTGATTCAAGCCCAGGCCATGCGTTGCATAAACAAAGGCAGACGAAATGAAGATTCTGGTCATCAACTGCGGCAGTTCCTCATTGAAGTACCAACTGATTGAGACGCTCGGCGAACACCCCCTGGCATCAGGCCTGGTGGAGCGGATCGGCGAATCCACGGGCAAGGTGTCCCATCAGAATCGATCGGATGCTGCCGGGGGACAGGGCATCGTCTATGAAAAGCCCATCAGCGACCATCGGTCGGCCATGCACGAAGCCGTCGGCCAGCTCACGGCGCCCGGTACGGGGGTTATCTCCGGTCCAGGCGAAATCGCGGCCGTGGGCCACCGGGTCGTCCACGGGGGAGAATATTTCCATAAGCCCGCCCAGGTGGATCACATGGTGCTGGAGGCCATTGAAAAGACGATTCCCCTGGCCCCGCTGCACAACCCTGCCAATCTCATGGGTATCAAAGTGGCCCAGGAGCTGTTTCCCCATGCGCCACAAGTGGCGGTTTTCGACACGGCCTTCCACCAGACCATCCCCGCCTATGCCTACCACTACGCCCTGCCCTGGTCGTACTACGAGCAGATGGGTGTCCGCCGTTACGGCTTTCACGGCACCTCCCACCAGTATGTGGCCCGGGAAGCGACTGCCCGTCTGGGCCGGCCGCCGTCGGAAGTAAACCTGATCACCGCCCACCTGGGCAGCGGCGCCAGCATCTGTGCTATCGAAAAAGGGGTCAGCGTGGACACCTCCATGGGCATGACACCGCTGGGGGGCCTGATCATGGGCACCCGGGGCGGGAATTTGGACCCCGGCGTCGTCATGACCATTGCCGAGCGCAGCGGCATGTCCCTGAAGGAGATCGATGCCGTCCTGCAAAAAGAGAGCGGGCTGAAGGGCATCTGTGGGATGAACGACCTGCGCGATATCCACGCGGCGGCCGACAAGGGGGATGCCCGGGCCCAACTGGCGCTGGACATGTTCGTCTACCGCTGCCGACAGTATATCGGGGCTTATTTCTTTCAGCTCGGCCGGGTGGATGCCCTGGTTTTCACCGCCGGGGTCGGGGAAAATGATGCGGCCATCCGCGAAGCCTGCTGCAAGGGCATGGCAACCGTCGGCCTGACCCTGGATCCACAAAGAAATCGTTATCCCGACCCACGCCGCGGAGAAATCTCGACTGCCGGAAGCCCGATCAAGGCCTATGTCATCCCCACCAACGAGGAACTCGAAATCGCCCGCCAGACCCTTGGCGTGGTGAATGCCGAGGTTGCATAAACCGAATGGGAAAAGAGGGTTCAATCGTTGCCATTATCAAACTACATACTTTTTTACCTGTAATCGTGTGATCTCATCATTCACCACTGACCCTGAACAATTGAACTTAAGAAAAAATGCTGCCTACCGAGAACTATTTTGGGGAAGATCTAAATTTAATTACAAGTGATCACAATAAAGAGATAAAATGCTGTGGTGCTTAGAGGCGGTGGCGGATGCAGGTAGGAAATGGCTGGTTACCATAGAGTCGGTTCCTTTTGTGATTGGCCGCGCTGACGACTGCGATCTTAAGCTAATCGATGATCGTATCTCCAGACATCACTGCGAGATTCGCATCAGCGGTGATCTACTGTGGATTCGGGATCTTGAGAGCACCAATGGCACTCATGTCAATCAAAATAAAATCAAGCATGCCGAATTGCTCGAACCAAACTTTCTAACATATCTCCGGATTATCTCAAGTTCGACATCTCCTTAATCCGCCAAATTCACCTGGCTCCAAAGCGACTGCATCAGATGATTTCGACCTTTATCAAAGCATCCCATGATCTTGGCAT
>JAGTUY010000003.1 GCA_018224455.1 Desulfosarcina sp. | reverse complement strand
TCACTGGCGCGCAGTTTTTTGACCAGTGTCTTCTTGATGCGATACCGTTTTAAAAAACTGCTCTGAAATACGAAATCGCGGAACCGGTCAATATTGTAAGCGGCCATGAAGGCCATTTTCCCTTTGGACCCGTTCAGGCCTTCGGTGCCCCATGGGTCTTTCTGAAACAGCGCTTTGATCGCGGCCCACCGGGCGGTCATCCGGTTGTGTGTGACGGCTTCTTGGTCATCGGCCCATTGGGACAGCGTCAATGTCTGGGATTCATGCTGGCCCCGGCAGAAATCCGGCGGCCGGAAAAAGCTGATGATCTCGGATGCGCCGGGCCGGTCCGTAAACAGCATGCCGTGCTCCACGGGAAAGGTGCGGCAGGTGTCGGGCCGGTCCGGGTAGACGGTGCATCCCGCGTCACTCAGAAAAGGGCAGGTTTTTGATTCGTTGTCGGCCATGCGCAAAAGCACATCGGGAAAATGATTGCCACGCCGCAATACCACATCCGCATGGGCCTCCAGAAAGCGGTCCGAATCCATATCGAGGCTTTTGCGCAGGCGCAGGACATCATAGGGATAGAGGTACAGGTTCAGGTTTCGGCAGCATTGGTTGAAACAGGCCAGACTGCTGTGGCACCGGAACGTGAAGGTGTCGGTATTTTTCAGCGGTATACCCGGCAGTTGGTTTATCTCTTCGGGCTTAATCGATTTCATAGGTTCTGTCTGTAAAGGTCGCCAGCATCTGAGCAATGGTGAACTTGATTTTATGGGCATATCCCGTTTCCCGGCGCAGTGCCTTTTCGAGCATGGCCATGTGCCGGTAAAATGGGGTACGGTCGAATCGGATATAGTTTGTTTGGCCATGTTGGCGGCACTGATCGAAAAAAGAATCGCAGCCAGGATTCTTGACCGGGTTGCCGCCGGATTGATGGAGTTCGTGGGGGATGCCGTGAAGCCGGCAGATCATGGGGCGGTATGGGTACAGCGAGCACCTGTCATTCCGGTTGAGCGGGCACATGATGCGCAGGGTCCTGCCCTGGCGGTCGGCGTCGTTCATTGCGGCGCTGACCGTCAGCGCCTTCTCAAAGACCGCGTGGCGACCGTCGGAATCAAGGGATCGCAACCCTTCCACCAGATACAGATACTCCAACAAGGTGTGGTGGTAAAATCGGGTCAGGCAGCAGTTGTCCGCACAGCCGTTGCACGCAAACCCATACTGCCCGGCAACGGCCGTATAGGAACGATCCATTTCTCCAAAAAGCGCATCCAGCCGTTTCAGCACAGGCAGATAGCGATGCCTGATGGTCAACAATCGTTCGCGGGGCAGGTTCATGGTGATCCGGTACTTCCTCAAACCGTGGGCGAGGGGAAAAAAATTCTTTTGTAAAGGCCGAGTGCATGGCGATCAGTGATACTGGCGATGAAATCGCAGACGACCTGCTCCCGGGGTGAGCCGTTGCTCAGGCAGCCGGCGATGCCCATTCGGGTGAGTTCTTTTTCTAAAATGTGCTCGTTGTCCATCAGGAAGGCGTAAAGTTCGGCAAGGATCTTTTTCGCTTTGACAAATTCCCGGTGAACCTTGACGGATCGGTAGACGTTTTCGTAGAGGAAGGCCCGTAATGTGGTCATGGCGCCGAAAACCTCCTCGCTCATGTCAAGCATCAATTCTCCATCGACCGCCCGGCTGGAAAAGATCAGGTCCCGGATCATGGTGGTGGCCCGCTCCTGGTGGGTCCGGCCGATGACCCGTGTGCAGACGTCCGGCACCTGGTTTTCCCGGATGACGCCGCTGCGGATGGCATCGTCAAGGTCGTGATTCAGGTAGGCCATGATGTCGGATATCCGGACAATGCGACCCTCAATGGTACAGGCCAGTTCGCTGCGGTCATCGGGCAGGATTTTTCCATAGCCTTTGGCGTGCTTGACGATGCCGTCGCGCACTTCGTGGGTCAGGTTCAGCCCCTTGCCGTTGTTTTCGATTACATCCACTATCCGCAGACTCTGCTTATGATGGGAGAAGTCCGGGGAGTAAATCTCCTGAAGCACCGCCTCTCCGCCGTGTCCAAATGGGGTGTGCCCCAAATCGTGTCCCAGGGCAATCGCCTCGGCCAGATCTTCGTTAAGAGACATCGCCCGGGCAATCGTGCGGGCAATCTGAGCCACTTCCAGGGTATGGGTCAGGCGCGTACGATATTCATCCCCCAACGGGTTGAGGAACACCTGGGTTTTATGCTTCAGCCGCCTGAATGCGTTGGCGTAGACGATGCGGTCACGGTCGACCTGGAACGCGGTGCGGATGGGACATGCATCCTCCGGCCGTTGCCGACCTCGGCTGTTGGCGCTCTGGCAGCCGAATGGAGACATGAAGTTTTTTTCGCGTTTTTCAAATTGCTCGCGGATGTTCATGGCGTCCTGGTTGTGATTTTTACAGTGATGTATTATTTTTAAACAATTATCTGTTCACAGACACTAAGCTTTGTAAAGCGGTATCTTGGATAGGGGAAGGCGGATTATGGATGGTCATCATCTGATACTCGGGGAGCTCGGCGATTTCATCTCCGGTGAAATGCTGGCAGATACCCACGACGAGCGCTATCGCCAGAAAATTGCCCGTTTCCTGGTGGCGGACAAAGGTTATTCAAAGGCGGATATCCATCCCCGCAACCCCATGATCGTTGCCGCAGGCAACCGCAAGGGGCGTTTGATGGTGGACTTTGCGGTAACGGTTGACGACCGCACGGCAATGGTGATTAAATACGGGCCAGGTTCTTTGGTGACCCGATATCGGCCGACGCTGGCCATCTCGCGGCTGGTGGCACCTTACCAGATCCCGTTCGTGGTGGTGACAAATGGCGAGTCGGCGGACATTCTCGACGGCGAAACCGGCAAATTGATAGGATCGGGCTTTGACCGGATCCCCGATAGAAAAAACGTGGTGCAGCGGTTGAAGCGAGCCAAATTTACGACCATTTCAGCCAAGCGCGCGGAAATGGAAGCAAGGATCGTTTACGCATTTGAAATTGACGGCGGGTGTCCCTGTGACGACACCGCATGCAGGATCGCATGAACGCTGAGACGGCATCGGCAGCAGATACCGGGTTCATGTCAGCGGCGCTTGGCCTGGCCCAAACGGCCCTGGCGGACGGTGAGTTTCCCGTGGGTTGTGTGATTGCAGACGATAAAATCGAGGTGGCCCGGGGTCACCGCACAGGCACGGCAGCCGGATCGGTCAACGAGATCGACCACGCCGAAATCAATGCGCTTCGGCGACTTTCGAATGGTATGCTGGATATCGATCGTTCACGGCTGACTATTTACTGCACGATGGAACCTTGTCTCATGTGCTTTTCCGCCATCCTGCTCAGCGGCATTGGTAGACTCGTCTACGCCTATGAGGATGTGATGGGTGGCGGGACCGGATGTGACCGATCCGGCCTGCCCCCCTTATACCGAAACGCCCAATTGACGGTGATCTCCGGTGTATTGAGAACCAACAGCCTGCTGCTTTTCAAGCAGTTTTTCGCCGATCCGGCGAACCCCTATTGGGCGGATAGCCTGTTGAGCCGCTACACCTTGGCGCAGGCGCTATCTGCATGACCGCTCATGGACCTAAACCATCTGACGGGCGTGGGCTGCGTCCACCAAAGCACGGGAACCCTTAATGTCTTTGACCATAACCCTGAACCCGTGAACGCGTAAGCCATTTTTTTCTTGCATTTGCCGACGAC
>JAGTUY010000002.1 GCA_018224455.1 Desulfosarcina sp. | reverse complement strand
TTCAAATCCGGTGTGGGGCGCTAATACCGTCCCGGGTGGGTTCGATTCCCATGCACTTCCGCCACTTTTATAGGGCGTTTATCAGGCATCGCTTACGTTTTTCCGACACCCACCCAATTGTTTCCTCGCGACTTCCTATACTCCAGCGCCGACCATAATTCAAGCCTATGATTTTATTTCAGATGAACTCATGTTGAAGAACACGGAACAATCGGTTTCATTCGTTGCTGACGGCTTGCAATTGTCCGGAACACTCCATCTGCCAGGCCACGAACCGTTGGCCGTGGTGGTCGGATGCCACGGCCTCATTGCCGATAAGCACTCACCCAAACAAATAGCATTGGCCAGAGACTGCACGGCCACCGGCATGGCCTATTTTCGATTCGACCACCGGGGGTGTGGCGACAGTGAAGGGGTCTTTGAAATAGACACCACCTTGGAAAATCGCGCGTCCGACCTGATGGCCGCCGTTCATGCAATCAACCACGCGTTGGGAAAAAGCATCCCAATCGGCCTGTTTGGAAGCAGTTTAGGCGGAACCGTATGCCTGGCGGCGGCCCACCACCTCTCGCCATTTGCCGTGGTTACCCTGGCCGCCCCGGTTCAAAGCCGGTCTATTCAACTTCCTGATGACGCTCCGGAATCCTTGAAAAAGGAGTTGGTTGAAAATCGGCTGACATTCAATGTCAGCGCCGCAATCGGGTCTCTGCATCATATCCTGATCGTCCACGGCAGCAGCGATGAGACCGTTTCTGTTGATAACGCCCACAGGATTTACAGGCTTGCCCGAGATCCAAAAGCACGCCTGATCCTGAAAAATGGCGATCATCGGATCAGCAGGAAAGATCACCAGAAACGCTACCTGAAAAGGGCCGTGCAGTGGTTTTCAGATTGCTACCATGATCAATTCGATGTTTTTAAAAAAGGATTCAAGGGTTCGAGGATTCGAGGGGTCAAGGGAAAAGATAAATGATTCAGTGAGGCGCCAGAAGAGAATCCAGGAGCCGGAATGAAAAGGAGAGGCATTGCCCTTGCGAACAATGCCTCACGTGATCTGCTGGGAACCGAATTAATCCTTACTTTCTGCTGAATGCGCTCTGAATGAGTTCCTTCTGATAGGCGGTCAGGTTTTTGGCAAATTTAACACCGATGCCATCTTGTTCCGTTCTGACGATGGTCCCGGAGATCTTGAACGTTTTCTGCATGGAAGGAAGGCTGAAGATCAGCGAAATCAATTGCCCGGAACGAAATGGTGACAAGGTTTCGATGAATACCCCGCCTTTGCTCAGGTTGTTGATAAAGTCCTGATAAAATTTATCATTCGTCGAGTAATCCACCGGCAGGAAACAGGGTATTCTGGAATCTTCGCGATAATCCAACCGCTCCCACTCATTGAGCAGTTCGTCCAGCATTTTCTTTCGCTGTGGCGTCAGCCTGGAAACAGCCCGAACCAGGCGTTCCGTCAATTTGTTTTCATCTTCCGGTATGTCCGTTTTTTTCATCTTGTACTGCCTGTGATAAAAATCAGTTGGTCGGCGATATGATGTCGATCAACACTTTCCGCCGTTCCCCATCGTAAGGCACCGTGGCGCCGCCGGGGCCATCTGGGTCAGGCCCGATGGCCATGGTCGTGATGGCTTCAACGTTGACCCCTTTTCCGACCAAATAGGTCTTGACCATGTCCGCTCGAAATTCGGCCAGCTTTAAATTGTATGCCCTCACCCCGGTTCTATCGGTATAGCCTCGCAGCACGAGGATCACCTCCGGATTTTGCAGACAAAACTGGGAAATTACGCTGAGCACGTCGTAGGCCGAATCTTCCAGATTATTGGAGTTGAAGCCAAAAAGAACTTCAGGATACCTGCCGTAAGTCTCACGGATGAAATCCAGTGAGAGTCGGTCCTCAGCTTTCTCGCGACTCGTCGACGCCGGTAATGCCTGCGCTCGCGTGGCCTCGCCCACTTTGCGTTCGCCTGCGGATTTGGTGGCCGCCGGGGAACCGCTGGATGGTTCGGGATCCTTGGTGCTGGTCACCGCAGGCCCATCAAGGGCACCTTTGTCACCCGACTTCGGGTCCGGGGCATTTCCGGGCGACCCGGACGCCGCCACCGCCGCCTGGCTTGTTTGGTCGACGGAGGCCTTGTCCATCGTGTTGGTGGTTGCGTCTGAAGACTGCCGGTTAAAGATAAACGTGGCGAGCAGCCCGATCCAGATAAACAAAACGACAACCAGTGCGATTACCAGGGGCGTTTTCAATTGCAGGTGAGGCCGCCAAGCAGCCAGCTGGGGGGGTGCTTGAGGTACAACCGTTTTCTCTTCCGTCCGGGCTTCCGGCGTTGCGTCGCTTTTTACAATCGATATTGCGGGGTAAATTTTCAATTCGTCGGCACATTCAGCGACGATTTTTTCATCGACATGTTTCTTCTCTTTAACATAGCCGGTCAATAGCGCCTGGTCACAGATGATATTGATCAATCGGGGGTAACCGTTGGAGAATTTGTACACCTCCTCGATGGCAGCGGAGGTAAAGATCGGTGCTTCGGATCCGGCAACGCCCAGACGAAAACGAATATACTCGATCGTTTCCGCTTCAGACAGGGAAGCGATGTTGTAGTTGATCGTGATCCGCTGGCGAATAGCCCGGTTTTGGGGGCGAAGAATGATGTTGTTGAATTCGCTTTGGCCCACAAAAAAGATATTGATCAATTTGGTGCTGGCCTTTTCGATATTGGAGAGCAGCCGGACCTCTTCCAGCATCTTCTGATTGAGGTGCTGACACTCGTCAATGATCAAAAGCGCTTGTTTGTTCTGATTATTCAGGTCGAGCAGGAAGTTTTTCAGATAAATGAGAAACTCCCCCTTGCTCTTGAACCGGGAATTCAATCCAAACGAGTCGGCAACAAAATTAAAAAAATCCATTTTCGCCAGGCCGGGATCGGCAACCATGGCCACCAGCACGTCATCTCCCAGGCTGTCAGTAAGGGCATTCAGCAGCGTGGTTTTTCCCGTCCCCACATCACCGGTGAGCAGAAGGAAACCCTTGTTGTCCAGGATGCCATACTTAAGAACCGCCAGCGCCTCCTGGTGTTTTTCACCCAACCACAGAAACCTCGGGTCAGTGCTGATTTGAAAGGGCTTGAGATGTAATTTATAAAAGTCAAGATACATGGTTGTTTCTCAAATCGAATAGAATTCTAAAGGGTTGTCAGCATTTGTCGAGATATGCCAAATCCTTATTTTGGGTCAACTTGGTGCCAATAGCAAGCACTTCCGCTCGGTTCCCCAAAATTTTTCTAAAATACAACCGCCCCTTGTAGGAAAAGATAACTTCGAAAGCTGCTTCCCGGTTCTTTTTGCCGAAAACCTTGCGCTTGATCTGGACCCTGTCAGGGTCGTCGTTGAGTTGGTGGACCAACTCTTCCGCCTTGATCTTCATCTCTTCGGTAAGATCGACGAAGCCTTCGATGGCCTTGTCATGAAAGGTTGTATTCTTGTAAAGGGTGCCGAAACGCTTTCTGGCTGCATCGGCGCTTTTTAACAGCTGACGGTTTTTAACCTCGCTCTCTTTTTCAAGCTGCTTGATTTTTTCCTTTAACGCATCGATTTCCTGGAGCTGATGATCCTGCCGGGCAAGATTTTTACTGATTTTTTCCTCGAGCGCAAGAAGCTCGTCCATCATTTCGTCTTCGGTGGCAGATGCTTTTTGCCGTTCATGATCCAGATGCCCTTTCATCGATTCGATTTTACTGGAAAGGCTGATTCGCTGGGATTCAAGCCGCTCAAGCGCTGCCAGGCTTTCCTGACGTTCATGGGCCAGACCATCGATGAGTTCCTGTTTGGCAATCTCCGCTTCGTCCATCATTCTCATGCCGCGCCGATAAATCGAGAAAAGCACCACGAGAGAGACGAAAGCACAGGACAACAGGATCGAATTGGAAATCAGGGTATTGTGTTCAATTTTGACGTCAACACGTCTGGTCAGCCCGTCATTTAGCAGCCTGAAGTTTTCACTGGCAACGGCAATGTTGTCCACCACACTTAAATCTGATCTCGGATTTTCATAGGCATTGGGATATAGATAGATCCCGTCCTGCGTTTTCACGGTCACATTGACACGAACACCCCAATCCGTCATTTTCAGGGAGGAGATGAATGCATTCACATTCTCCCGGATGGCATCCTGCAGACGCACGCTGCCGTCTAACAAAAGTCGGGTATCGCCGATATAGGTTGCCGCCAGCATCCTGTCGTATCGCGCAAAAATCGTCTTTTCCAGCAATTGAATCGAAAAAACATAGACGAATGGCGGCAGCAGAACACAAAGAATCAGCGTTTTAAATGGGAAGTAACGCATGTTTAAATCTCGGACAGCATCCGTCGCGCATCATCTGCGCCGTCGAAATTCCCGTCCAGCGCGATTGCCTTTTCCAGGGATAATTTGGCGCGCGTCCGATCACCTTTTTTAAACAACGCCGCACCAAGATGGTAATTTACGGTTGCGTTTTCAGGCAATTTTTCCAGGCTGCCCGAGAACTCCTGGACGGCATTTCCATACAGTCCCTTTTTATAATAGACCCAACCGAGCGTATCCATGACGCTGGGGTCGTCGGGCAGCTTCTCCTTGGCAATCCGGGCGAATTTCAGCGCCTCATCGATATCACCGTCACGGGTGGAAAGGAGATAGGCAAGATTGTTGGCGGCCGGTGCGAACTCGGGGTCGATATCCAGCGCAGACCGATAATGCGTTTCCGACCGGTCAAATTGTTTCTGCATGTCGTAGATGGTGCCCAGCAGCATGTGCGGTCCGGCCTGCTTCGGATTTTTTTCAAGGATGGCCATGTACTGATCGATGGCCTTTTGCTGCTGATTCCCGGTGAGGTAGATTCTCGCTAATGCATAATACGGCGGCAAGAAATCCGGGTTCTCCCGTATGGCCGTCCCAAACGCCTTTTCAGCCGCATCGGTTTTTTTCTGGGCCAGGTAAAGGCTGCCTTTGAGGTTGTGGATCACCGCCCTGGCAACCATCGCGTCACCGACTTTTTCCAATTGCGCATCGCATTTATCCATGGCGATGTCCAGCTCTCCCTTGGCGCCGTGTACCGCAACGATGTTGGAGAATACGTCCATCAGCATCGGGTTCAGCGTCAGGGCCGCATTGAAACTGTCCAGGGCACCATCGTAGTCTTTGGTCGACCGCTGCAACAGGCCCAAGCGATAATAGCCGGCCGGGTTTTGCGGGTTTTCGGCGATCACCGTTTCAAAAGCCGTCTCCGCATCGGCTGTTTTGCCCTGGGCCATCAAGGCGTTGCCCAGCATCATCCTGGCCCTAAAATCGTTCGGATTCAGCGCCAGGATCTCGGCACTCTCTTTGCGGGCCATTTCAAAATCCTGCTCTTTCAGCGCGATCTCGGCCAGCAGCATCTTGGCATTCACATACTCGGGATTGAGTTCGACGGCCTTGGCAAGGGCGGTTTTGGCCACTTGGGTCTCGCCCTTGCCCAGGTGGCAGAACCCCTTCAGATAGTGTGCCCGGGCGGAGCGCGGCTCTTCTTTAACCAACTGATCGAAGATGCCGATGGCCTCGGAGAATTCTTTGTTGAACGCGGCGATCTCCCCTTTCATCATCCTTGCGGGGAAAAAGTTGGGCCGCTCCTCGAGCACCTTGGCCAGGTATTTTTTAGCGTCGTCCATCTGTTGGCGCTTCAGAAAATAACCGGCCATGGAGGTCATGATGTTGACGTCGTCCGGCTTAAGCGCCAGGGCTTTCTCGTACATGGCCTGCGTTTTTTCCGCGTTGTCCGACGCGTCGTAGAACCCGGCCGCAACCAGGTAAGGTTTGATCTCCTTTGGGCTGATGTCGATCGCCTGGAGGTAGGCGCCCTCCGCTTCCGCCGGTTTTTTCATCTGAAAGAAGAAATTGCCGAGGACGATGTAAAGATCCGAATTCCCCGGGTTCAATTGGATGGCGGTTTCAAGTTGGGCCTGGGCGTTGTCGAAGTCGTTTCGGCCGGAGTAGAATCGAACCAGTTCCAGCCGCGGCTTGATTTCGGCAGGATCCAGATCGATCGCCCGCATGAGTTGGGATTCGGCTTCGTCGAGTTTGCCTTGACGGGCGTAGATCCGGGCCAATCCCATGTAGGCACGGGTTTGCTTGGCGTCCAGTTCCAGAATCTTTTCAAAGATCGAGGCCGCTTCATACAGGTTATTTTCCAGGTCAAAGAGGCCGGCCATTAAAAACAGGGCCTCGATGTTGTTCGGCTCCCTGGCAAGGACCGCTTCGACTCGTTCACGGGATTCAACGTTTTTTTTGCCCAGCATGTAAAACGTGGCCAACTTGAGGGAGGCATCGATGTTTTCCGGGTCGAGCTTGGCGACCATGCTGTATTCCCTGAAGGCCCCCCGTGGGTCTCCCAGTTTCAGATAGGTTTCCCCCAACCGTTCGTAGGCATCCACAAACTCCGGATCGAGCTGGATGGCATTGCGGAACTCCAGCTCCGCACTCTTGTATTCCCCTTTTTCAAAATAGGTTTTCCCTTTTTCAAAATGGGACACCTTTTTCTCTTCGTCGGAGGAGCACCCGATGACAATCAATGTCAATGCAAACAGCATCATGAAAACTTGGATCATGCGGCTTTTCATAAAACAACCCCCATTAGATAAACCCCACCGTTGCAAAGGCCAAAAACCGAAACCATCATTCATTCATTTTTTGCTTCAAATGCCAGTTCCAGGCGGTCTGGATGATTTTTTCAAGATTGTCATAGGCCGGCGCCCATCCCAACTCGCGCTGGATTTTTTCAGAACTGGCAACCAGAATCGCCGGATCGCCGGGGCGACGCGGCGCTTCGACGACCGGTATCTTTTTTCCCGTGACCCTTTCCGCCTTGGCGATCACTTCCCTGACCGAATAGCCGTTGCTGCTCCCCAGGTTATAGATGCTGCTCTCCCCGCCCTCCAGCAATGCGTCCAGGGCCAGCATGTGGGCCTGGGCCAGATCGTTGACGTGCACATAATCCCGAATGCAGGTACCATCCGGGGTGGGGTAATCGGTCCCGAATACCTGGATATGGTCGATCAGGCCGTCAGCGGCTTTGAGAACAATGGGAATCAGGTGCGTTTCCGGATCGTGCAGTTCGCCGATCTCAGCGGATTCATCGGCACCGGCGGCATTGAAATAGCGCAGCGCCGTATACTTCAACCCGTAGGCCTCATCGCAATCCGCCAGCATACGCTCCACGGCCAATTTGGTGTTTCCATAAGGATTGGTGGGCGCGCACGAATGATCTTCGGTAATGGGAGTCGCTACCGGCTCCCCATAAACGGCGGCGGTGGACGAAAAGATAAACCGCTTGACATCATGGCGCACCATGCCATCCAGCAGGGCAACCGTTTCCGCCAGGTTGTTGCGGTAATAGGCCAGCGGCTGGTGCATCGATTCGCCGACCTGGGAAAATGCCGCGAAATGCATCACCGCATCGAAGGCATGCTCGGCAAACAACCGGTCCAGCAGGCTGGGATCCCCTAAGCTGCCCTGGATAAATTCACCGACCTGCACCAGCTTGCGGCTGCCGGTAGGCAGGCTGTCCAAAACGACGACATCACAGCCGGCAATGGCCAATTGCCGAACCATGTGCGCACCGATGTACCCTGCCCCACCGACAACGAGTATCTTTTTATTCATGTTTTTGATTGCATATTGGCTGCGTGGTAGTTTTATTGTTCGAGTTGGTGTAGCTGGTTTTATTAGTTTAGTTAGTTGGTTTGGTTAGTTTTATTAGTTTAGTTGGTTTTAAAGATTGTATTGGTTAAACTATCACTCGACTATTATTATTATAACTAACCGATATGACAGATTTAACGAATCCAACCAATCCAACCAATCGAACCAATCGAACCAATCCAACCAATCTTGATCATATATATCGCTTCTGTCCCAAAAAAATAAGTATCTCCTGGGCGGCCTCGTCGGGCGATTTCCCCGTCGTATCCACCCGCACTTCAGGTGCCTCGGGGATTTCGTATGGATCGTCGATGCCCGTATACCCTTTGATCAGCCCGGCCCTGGCTTTGGCGTACATGCCCTTTCGGTCGCGCTTTTCACAGACTTCCAGGGGCGTGGCCACGTGCACTTCGATAAACCCGCCGAGGGCGTCGATGCTGGAGCGGATCTCGGCACGTGTCGCGGCGTAGGGGGCAATGGGCGCGCAGATCGCCACGCCTCGGTTTTTGGTGATCTCGCTGGCCACGAACCCAATGCGCCTGACGTTGATGTCCCGATGCTCTTTGGAGAAAGAGAGCTCGTTGGACAGATTCTGCCGGACGATATCCCCGTCCAGGAGCGTGACCGGACGTTTGCCGATTTCCAGCATTTTGGCATAAAGCACGCGAGCGATGGTCGACTTGCCGCTTCCGGAAAGGCCGGTGAAAAAAATGCTAAATCCCTGCCTCGAAGGCGGGGGATAGGCTTTTTTCAGTTCACCCACCACTTCCGGAAAGGTGGCCCATCGGGGTATTTTTCTGCCTGTACGGATTCGTTCACGAATATCCAGACTTGAAAGAGAGATGGTCTCAGTACCCGCGGGAACTTCATCCTTTGGACAAAATTCATCTTCAAAAGGCAGGTAGACCAGCTCGTCGAACGGAACCACGCCGATGTCCAGCTCTTCAGCAAACTTCTGCACAAAGGCGTGCGTCGCTGCGCTGTCATAAAACGGTGCTGCACCATTTAGCCTGCCCGGGTCCGCATGCTGATGGCCGATGATAAAATGGGTGCATCCATAATTTTTACCGATGATGCATTGAAGCAGGGCATCCCGCGGCCCGGCCATGCGCATGGATATGGGCAGAAGGCTCATGACCGCCGATTCCGGGGGGAAGTACCCGACGACATGACGGTAGCAGCGTACGCGGGTGTAATAATCGAAATCACCGGGGCCGGTCATGTCCACGCCGGGAAGCAACAGCAGGTTGGCATGGCTTTTGTGCATGGCGCGGATGGCCATTTCGAATTCAGGCCGGTGAATGGTGTTGACGGTCTGGAATCCGACGATGCGATTCCACCCCAGCTTTTTAAAGAGGCCGCGAACTTCCGGCGGCGTCATGCGCAGCTGCTTGAAATCGAAGTGAAGCGGCAGACTCAGCACCTCAAGAGCACCGCCCACATAGTACTCACCGGTATTTCGAAACAGGTTGGCCACACCCGGATGGGATTTGTCCGTGGTTCCGTATAGGAGATTGGCCTCTTTTTCCTTGTCCGGCTTCCAGATGTCTTCCACATGCATAACGGCCAACAGAAACCCTTCGGGATCTCGAACCACCACGGACTGACCGGCTTCCAATGGCCTGGCCGCCGTTTCGGAGATGTCCAGGCAAATGGGTACCGGCCACAGCGTCCCGTCCTGCAGTTTGTTCCGATCCAGCACGGATTCATAGTTGCTGCGGTTCATGAAACCGGTCAACGGGGAAAAGGCCCCGGTGGTGAGCAATTCGAAGTCGCACAGCTGGCGGTCGTCCAACGTGATGCTCGCCAAATCCGTGGTAATCTTCTTGAGCAGCGCCGACCGTTCAGGATCCACCATCAAGTTGACATATTTTCCGCCGTGATAGGCGTTATCGCAGCTGTCGGTATCGATCATATGGGCGCACTTCCTTTCAGGGTAGATGCCTCTTTAAATTTTTCTTTATTTAAAACACGTTTTAACGCTTTGCTGCATTAGAAGTCTATGTGAATACAAAGATTATGCCACATTCAACACAATCAACTTAATCACGCCCAGACATATCCTTGACGGTTCTTATGTAATCGTTTTTAATAAATATTCCATGCATACTTGCAGACTTCCGGCAATAATTCCAGGCGCAGGGTTTCCACGATTAACGGAAAAAAGTGAGCCTATATTACATATTATGAAAACTTTTTCCACTTCTGAATTGCATCCCGCCTTTGACAAAAAAACCTATATGATTACTGAAAAAAAACACGGATTGACGCGGATAAACACGGATAGCGCGTTTAGTTTATCAGCGGTCGCCGAGATAAGACAACCTCCCATAATCATTGCCAACCAATCAAACGTTGACCAGTGAAATTTTTATCCCGTGAAATT
>JAGTUY010000001.1 GCA_018224455.1 Desulfosarcina sp. | reverse complement strand
ACCATTTGGGCATTCAGCCGCATGCCTTCAAGGACATGCTCGACTTCTTCGTCGAGGACATCGAGGAAATTACCGGCGTCCAGGTTGAGCCCCCGTACATGGAAAAAGGGGCTGACATCCTCTTCATCACCCCGTCCGGGGATGTGTTCGCCGATCCGGGCACCTACACCTGTATGGGCTACATGCTCCTGTTCCACTACCTCAAGGAAAAATATGGCCTGAAGATCACCTGGAGCACATATGCCTCCGAGGGCGGCAACTTCGGCTTTTTCACCTCCCACGAAACCATGAAGCGGCTTAACTCCAAGATGTACGCCGAGGCCAAGCGTCTGGGGGTCAAATGGATTCTGGGCGGCGAGTGCGGGCACATGTGGCGGGTGATCGCCCAGTACATGGACACCATGAACGGCCCGGCAGACTTCCTGGAAGCGCCGGTCAACCCCATCACCGGCACCGTGTTCGAAAATGCTAAATCGACGAAAATGGTCCACATTGCCGAGTTCACCGCCGACCTGATCAAACACGGCAAGCTGGAACTGGACCCCAGCCGCAACGACAACAAGATCGTCACCTTCCACGATTCATGCAACCCGGCCCGGGGCATGGGCATGCTGGACGAACCGAGGTATGTGATCCGGAACGTGGCCAACCATTTCTATGAAATGCCGGCCAACACCATCCGGGAGCAGACCTTCTGCTGCGGCAGCGGCGCCGGTCTCAACGCCGGTGAAAATATGGAGCTGAGAATGGCCGGCGGCTTTCCGCGGGCCAATGCGGTGAAACATGTTCACCAGCAGTTCGGGGTGAACATGCTGGCCTGTGTCTGCGCCATTGACCGCGCGGCACTGCCCGCATCCATGGAATACTGGGTGCCGGAGGTCGATGTGACGGGGCTCCACGAGCTGGTGGCCAACGCCCTGATCATGCCCGGTGAAAAGGAAAGAGAAACCGACCTGCGCGGCGAACCGCTGCCGGGAATGGAGGAGTAGCCGATGAAGGACAAAAAGAAGATTCTCGTGGGACTGGCTGTGTTTATCGCCGCCATCACCTTTCCCTTCTGGTACAATATGGGAAAGGCCGCCCCCGCACCGGAGGTGGAGCTGACCGCCAAGGCCAAGGCCGCCAAAGTCTGCGTCATGCCCACGGCATACATGCAAGCCAATCACATGCAACTGCTGGATGTGTGGCGGCACAAAGTGACCCGCAACGGAGAACGCATGTTCGTCAACGCCGACGGCAAGATGTTTAATATGAGCCTTTCCAACACCTGTCTGGACTGCCATTCCAACTACGAACAGTTCTGTGCCCGGTGCCACAACTATGCGTCGGTTAGCCCCTATTGCTGGGATTGCCACATCGATAATCCAAAAGGAGAATAAGGTATGAATAACAGCAGAAGACGCTTTCTTCAGATTGCTGGGGTTTCCGCGCTGGGTCTTGGGGCCAAACCCGTGCTCGATGCCTTTGCTGCAGGCGGCGGCGAGGGGCCCGGCTTCCATGTGGCCAGGGGAGAGGACGCCCTGGACGCCAAGCAATGGGCCATGGTCATTGATACCCGCCAGTTGCAATCTTCCGCCGATCTGGAGCCGATTGTCGAGGCCTGCCACAAGGTCCACAACGTTCCCACCACCATCGTCAACAAGAACCACGAGATCAAGTGGATCTGGGAGGCGCACTACCATAACGCCTTTACCGATAAAACCAACCCCTTTCTCAATGAATCGGTGGAGCACAGACCATTTTTGCTGCTTTGCAACCATTGCGAAAATCCACCCTGCGTGCGGGCCTGTCCCACCAAAGCGACCTTCAAGCGCGAGCGCGACGGCATCGTTCTCATGGACTTTCACCGCTGCATCGGCTGCCGGTTTTGCATGGCCGCCTGTCCCTTCGGTGCCCGGAGCTTCAATTTCAGAGATCCGCGCCCCTTCATCCAGGAAACCAATAAACAATTCCCCACTCGCGCAAAGGGTGTGGTCGAGAAATGCAACTTCTGCGCAGAGCGGCTGGCCGTCGGTAAAATGCCTGCCTGTGTGGAGGCCTCCAACGGCGCCATTGCGTTCGGCGATCTTTACGACGAGCACTCGGAGGTCCGGGAACTGTTGAAAGAAAACTACACCATCAGGCGGAAGCAGACTCTGGGAACAGAGCCGGCCGTCTACTACATCGTGTGAGGTGAGCATGCTTGAATTAGCCGTAAAAGGAAATAAATGGTACTGGGGGTGGATGGTCGTCCTGCTGGGTGTGATCGGTGCCGGCTTCGGGCTCTATTTGATGCAGCTCAAGTTCGGTCTGGGTATCACCGGCATGAGCCGGGATGTCTCCTGGGGGTTTTACATCGCCAACTTCACCTATCTGGTCGGCGTGGCCGCTGGAGGGGTGATGGTGGTGTTGCCCTTTTATCTGCATGATTACAAGGCCTATGGCAAGATCACCATCCTGGGTGAATTTTTAGCCATCGCCGCCATCGTCATGTGCCTGTTGTTTATCCTGGTCGACCTGGGGGTGCCCACGCGCGCACTCAACGTCCTGTTGTACCCGACCCTCAACAGCGTTCTGTTTTACGATGCCATCGTGCTCAACGGCTACCTGTTCCTGAATCTGGTGATCGGATGGAATGTGCTGGAGGCCGAGCGCAACGGCGTACACTACCAGAGCTGGCTCAAACCGTTGATCTACATCTCCATCCCCTGGGCGGTGAGCATTCACACGGTAACCGCCTACCTGTATTGCGGTCTTCCTGGTCGTCATTTCTGGCTCACCGCCGTTCTGGCGCCGCGATTTCTGGCGTCGGCATTTGCCGCCGGCCCGGCCCTGCTGATTCTTTTGTGCCTGTTCATCCGGCGCTTCACCAATTTCGATCCCGGCAGACAGCAGATCCAGACCCTGGCCAAGACCGTGGCCTACGCCATCTGCATCAACGTCTTTTTCTTCCTGTGTGAGATTTTCGTGGCCTTTTACAGCCAGATTCCCGGTCACATGGACCACATCAAGTACCTGTTCGTGGGCCTGCACGGCCATGGCGTCCTGGTTCCCTGGATGTGGGCCTCCATGATCCTCATGACCGTCGGCATCGTTTTGACCGTTACGCCGGCCACGCGCAAGAACGAGACATCCCTGGCGATTGCCTGCATCGTGATCATCATGGGCACCTGGATCGACAAGGGCCTGGGCATGATCTCGGGCGGTTTCGTGCCCAACCCGATGCATGAGGTCAACGAGTACATTCCCACCCTGCCGGAGATCGGCATTACCCTGGGGGTATATGCCATGGGTGCGCTGGTCTTGACTGTGCTCTACAAGATGGCCGTTGGCGTCAAGGAAGAGGTCCACGGCTGATCATTTCGCTGACGGTTTAAAATGAAATGGCGGGTGAGTCTACCCCGCCATTTTATTTTTCTCCCGTTTTATCAATTTTAAACCCTTTTTATCGATGACCTTTCAATTTCCTGGACCGCAACAACGGATTTGTCCGGTTGCCGCCTGTCAGAAGGTTTAGAAATGAATGAAGTCTGGATGGCATTGGGACTCACCCTGTTTGCAGGCATGGCAACCGGCATAGGCAGCATTGTCGCGTTTACGGCAAAGCGGACAAACTACCGCTTTCTCTCGATCGCAACCGGGTTCTCGGCGGGCGTCATGCTTTATGTCTCCTTTGTCGAGATTTTTTTCAAGGGGGTGGAATCGTTAACCGCCCAGTATGGTGACTATTGGGGACACTGGGTCAATGCCGCGGCTTTTTTCGGTGGCATGTTTTTAATCGGCCTGATCGATAATTTAATACCGGCTGCTGATAATCCGCATGAAACACCTTCTGAGGATGAAACGGCACCGCTCCACGATCCATGTGCTCCGGTACCCGCGGCCTATTCAGGCGTCCCGGAAAATGAGTGCATGCTGATTTCAAAGCTGCACGAAGATGAAACCCGTCACAAAAAGCTTATGCGGATGGGGCTGTTCACGGCCCTGGCAATAGCCATTCACAATTTTCCCGAAGGGTTGGCCACCTTTTTAGCGGCTCTGGATGATCCGGCGCTGGGTGTCGCCATTGCCGTGGCGGTGGCATTACACAATATCCCCGAGGGGATCAGCGTGTCGGTGCCAATCTTCTACGCCACCGGCAATCGGAGAAAGGCCTTTATCTTTTCGTTTCTCAGCGGTTTGGCTGAACCGCTGGGGGCGGGCGCCGCTTACCTGGTGCTGCGCCTGTTTGTCGGCGGCGACACCAACGCCATACCTTCCCAGCTAATGGGAATTTTATTTGGAGGTGTCGCCGGAATCATGGTCTATATCAGCCTCGATGAATTGCTGCCCACAAGCAGGGCCTACGGGAAGGGCCACGACAGCCTTATTGGCCTTGTGGCGGGAATGCTGGTGATGGCATTGAGCCTGCTGTTGATGAAATAGCCTGATGAGCTGGAGGCAAGGGTTTATGGGTCATTTCAGGGCGTGGGTCATGATATTGAGGGTCTCCATATAAATGGCCGGGTCGTGGCTGGCCCGGGGGCCGGCCACATTGAGGGTTTCGATACGATTCATCTCAATCCACGAGGCGATCAGCGAACCGGCATCCGACGATCGCCGTAAGAGGGTCAGGTCGATGTGCAGCAATTCTTTTCAATGGCGGCAATTTGTGGTAGACCCGCGCTTTAACCATCCTATCGGATCTGCGATTTCAAAATGAGGGCTCAGAGGATTGCCATATGATCGTTGACGGAAAACAGATCCGCCCAATATGGCTGGACGAAGACCGGATCACGGTGAAGGTGATCGACCAGCGCCAGTTGCCCCACCGGTTTGTCGTGGCCGATTTGTCCACGGTGGACCGGTTGATCCACGCCATCCGGGAGATGTTCGTCCGCGGCGCACCGCTGATCGGCGTCACCGGCGCCTACGGGGTGATGATTGCGGTCCTGAATGGCAAGTCGGCTTCGGATCATGAGGAATTCATAATTCGGGAATGCAACCGGATCAAGGCTGCCCGGCCTACGGCTGTGAATCTGGCCTGGGGCGTGGATCGGGTGCTTGAAAAGGTGCTTGCCGCCGTCTCACCAGCGGCGCGCATCGACGCCGCCCGCGCCGAGGCCGCCGTGATTGCGGAGGAGGAGGTGGAGAACTGCCGCCGTATCGGCGTCCATGGTGCCGAACTTGTCGAGGCCATCAGCCGCAGGAAAAACGGATCAACGGTCAACGTGTTGACCCACTGCAATGCCGGCTGGCTGGCCTGCATCGAATACGGTACGGCCACCGCACCCATTTACGAAGCATTCAACCGCGGCGTGGATCTGCACGTATGGGTGGATGAAACCCGTCCACTGAATCAGGGCGCACGGTTGACCGCCTGGGAACTCGGCAAATACGGGGTGCCCCACACGGTGATTACGGACAACGCCGGCGGCCACCTCATGCAGCACGGTCGCGTGGATATGGTGATCGTGGGCACCGACCGTTCCACCCGCACCGGCGACGTGGCCAACAAGATCGGCACCTACCTCAAGGCGCTGGCGGCCCGGGACAACCACATCCCTTTCTACGTGGCCCTCCCGTCTTCCACCTTCGACTGGACCATGACCGACGGGGTGAAAGAGATTCCCATCGAAGCGCGCAATCCGGACGAGGTGCGCTACATTCAGGGACTGGCCGACGGACGGGTCACCCGTGTGCTGGTGCCCCCCGAATCCAGCCCGGCGGCTGACTTCGCCTTTGACGTCACCCCGGCGCGGCTGGTCACCGGCTTCATCACCGAGAGAGGCGTCTGCGGCGCCAGCGAAGGGCAGATTCATGGGTTGTTTCCCGAGCACTGAAGCCGCCCGCTATGGCGTCATCTTCCAAAACAAGCGAAATGTCACATGAACAAACCCAACAAACCCGATGAACCGTCCATGCTCACCGACCTTGAAAAAAAAGTCATTGCATCCATCCAGGGGGACATTCCCATTGTGTCGCGCCCCTACCAGGTGCTGGCCGGAGAGATCGGCGTCTCCGAGGAGACCCTCATCCAGACCCTTGAAGATCTCACCGGCCGGGGCGTGATCCGCCGTTTCGGGGCTACGCTGCGCCATCAGAAGTCCGGGTTTCAGGCCAATGCCATGACCGCCTGGCAGGTAGAGGAGGACCGCATCGAAGCAGTGGGAAAAATCATGGCCTCGTTTCGGGCCGTTTCCCACTGCTATCGCCGCGATCCGGCCGATGGCTGGCCCTACAACCTGTATACCATGATCCACGGCAAGAGCGAGGAGGACTGCCGGAACACGGCGCGTAAAATGTCCGAAAAATCAGGTGTGCAGACCTACCAGCTGCTGTTCAGCCGCCGGGAGCTGAAAAAGATTTCGATGACCTACTTCCCGGATGCCATCTAATACCCCCCACATCCTGCTGGTCAATCCCTGGATTCACGATTTCGCGGCCTATGATTTCTGGGCCAAACCGCTGGGGTTGCTGACCCTGGGTTCAATTTTGCGCGACCACGGGGCCCGGATTTCCTACCTAGACTGCCTGGACCGGTTTCACCCCTTGGCCGCAACAGGACCGCTGCCGCCGGCGCGCTGCGGGCGCGGTCCTTATCTGAAAACGGTTATCGCCAAGCCGAGGGGGCTCGAGGACATCCCGCGCAATTACTGCCGCTACGGCATTCCTGTCGATTGGCTCCGAAGGGGCTTGGCGTCGCTTGATCCGCCGGATCTAGTGTTGGTCACCTCCCTGATGACCTACTGGTATCCGGGCGTTCGTGAAACGATCGACGTCGTCAAATCGGTTTTCCCGGATGTGACGCTGGTGCTGGGCGGTGTTTATGCCACGCTATGTGCCGATCATGCGAGACATACCTGCGGTGCGGACCGGGTGGTGAGCGGCCCGGGAGAAAGCGCCATCCTGTCGCTGGTGGCCGAATTCACGGGTTGGTCGCCCTCGCCCCGGTTCGACCCGCAGGATCTGGATGCTTTGCCGCGGCCGGCCCTGGACCTCGAACACCGCCTGGTGCATGCGCCGCTGCTGACCTCACGCGGGTGCCCCTTCAAGTGCGCCTATTGCGCCTCCCACCGGCTTCAGCCCCGGAGGATGCGTCGCAGTCCCGCATCCGTCGTGGATGAAATTGTCCACTGGCATGGGAACCACAGGGTGGACGATTTTGCCTTTTACGATGACGCCCTGCTGGTCGATGCCCAACGGCACATCATACCCCTGCTGGAGGGGATTGTCGCAGCAAGCATCGGCGTGCGCTTTCACACCCCCAACGCCCTGCACGTCCGGGAGATCACCCGGCCGCTTGCCCGGCTGATGTTTCGGGCCGGGTTCCACACCATTCGATTGGGCCTTGAAACCACCGCATTCGAAGGGCGGCAGACCATGGATCGCAAAGTGACCGAAGCGGAGTTCGTTCGGACGGTGGGGCATCTCAAGGCTGCCGGGTTCGGTGCCCCCCAGGTGGGCGCCTACCTGCTGGCCGGGCTTCCCGGTCAGGATTTCACGGGGGTCGAGGCGTCCATCGCCCTGGTGAAGCAGGCTGGTATCACCCCGGTGATCGCCCACTACACGCCGATTCCCGGCACACCCATGTGGCCGCAGGCCGTGGCCGCGTCGCGCTACGATCTGGCGGCCGATCCCATCTTCACCAACAACGCCATTTTCCCCTGCCAAAGCGAGCAGTTTTCCTGGGAGGTGCTCACTCACCTCAAACACCTGGCAAGGGTTTGAGGGCGCATCGTCTAATCCAAGCATCTTTTTCCTCTTCGTGCCGCGGACCCTTTCCTGAAGCTTCTTGGCGGCGGCGGTGCAGGAGGTGCTCATTCAACCGTTTCAAATCTTAGGTGGGCACTGACTTTCTGATATTCAGATTGACATGAACGCCTGGTTTTTCCTACACTTAGATGCAAAGTGCGAACCGGGCATATTTACATCGCCTCCCCACCGATAGGTTGCCCCCAGCGCGACACAAAGGAATTCCATCATGCCGATGACCATTCAAGCCGTCGTCTGTGCGGTCGACTTCTCTCCCTTCAGTTCTCTGGTGGTCCGTCACGGAGCGACCATTGCACGGCGGGCCGGTGTTCGCCTGTACCTGATCCATGCGGTGCACGATCCCCAGGACGAGGTGCACCCGACCGCGGTGTTCGAACGGGGGGGAGACCTGGCCCATCTTACCGACGACGCCCAGCAGCAGATGCAGGCGCTGATGGCCGATGCCGCCGTGGATTGGGAGGCGGTGGTGCGATTCGGGGAACCGGTGGAGCAGACCGTCGCCTTCGTCAACAGTCTGGTGCCGAGCCTTGTGGTTTCCGCCAGCCACGGCGTATCCGGTTTTCGTCGGTTTTTCATCGGAACAGTGGTGGAACGCCTGACGCGTGCACTGAACTGCCCCATGCTGGTGGTCAAGCCGGGCGTGGGTGAAGAACAGGACCGGTGCGACGGTTTTCGTTCAGCCGTGGTCAGCTGTGACAGCCAAGGCTACTGGCAGCGGATGGCCCCGTTGCTGCCCCTGCTGCAGTCTGATGCCGCTTCACGAATTCACATGGTGCATGCCATGGAAGGACCCATGGAAGAAGTGACGACGGATTCCGATGCGGTATCTTATAACCAGGTCCAGCAGGCGCTTCAGGATCGCCTGGACCGACGGCTGCGTGCACAGGGGCGGCGGATGTTTCCCCATGCCGATCAGCTTTCCGTAGCGATCGCCCCCGGCGTTCCCGAAGAGATGGTGCTGAGGATCGCCCGGGAGCGCTCGTCGGATGTGATCGTCGTGGGTGTGCGCCGTTCCGGCAAGGTGAGCCGCTGGATATCCGGCTCTACGACCGAGACGCTGCTGCGTCGCTCTCCCTGTAGTGTGTTGACGGTGCCCGAACCGCCGGAATCCATCAAGGTCGGAGACCCTCGTCGATGACGGCCACAGGCGTGGTTTGGGACCCGGTCTATCTCGAGCATGTGACCGATGACGGTCACCCGGATCATCCCCGTCGGCTCAAACCCCTCTATCTGCGCCTGCAGGATCCGCTGGTGAACCACCGGTTCACCACGATTGTCCCGCCGGCGGCCACAGACGAAGAGATTCTTCTGGTGCACAGCCCGTCCTACTTGAAGCAGGTCAAGGCTACCGCGACCCATCCTGCGTCGGCGCTCAGCGCCGACACCCTGACCTGCCACCGTTCCTACCCGGTGGCGGCCATGGCCGTCGGCGGCACCATCGAGGCGATCCGGCAAGTCGTTGCCGGAACCCTGTCCCATGCCCTGGTGCTGGCCCGTCCGCCCGGCCACCATGCCGAGCGGACCCGGGCCATGGGCTACTGCATTTTCAACAATGTGGCCATCGGCTGCATGGCGGCGCGCACCGCCATGGGGCTGGCGCGGGTGATGGTGGTGGACTGGGACCTTCACCACGGCAACGGCACCCAGCATATCTTCGAGCGGGATCCCTCGGTTTTTTTCTTCTCTTCTCACCAGTTTCCCCACTATCCCGGCACCGGCCACTTCACCGAAACCGGCCAGGGGCCGGGGGAGGGGACCACCATGAACGTTCCCTTGAGCCGAGGCCTCGGGGACGGTGAATTGGCGGCCTTATACCGACGGCTGCTCGCACCCGTGGTGCGCGCCTTCGAACCGCAATTGATTGTGGTTTCCGCCGGGTTTGATATCCACGCCGACGATCCGCTGGGAGGAATGAAGGTCACCCCGGCGGGATTCGCCGGCTTGACCCGACTGATCCTTGACATGGCCCGGCAGACCTGCGCCGGTCGGGTGGTTTTCTGTCTGGAAGGGGGATACCACGCCGACGCCCTGGCCGACTCGGCCCTGGCCGTGATCGATGAACTTACCGGCCGGACGTCGACCGACGTGGATGCCATGGCGGCAAGTGCCGATCCGGGCCGACTGAACACGATCGTGGATCGATGCATCCACTCCCACCGGCGGTTCTGGAAGGAACTATAGCATATGAACAGAATCAGCATTATGGAAGCGTCTGTCCGTAAATGGAACCGTATTATTGCCGGCAAGGGCTCCGACGGCGGCGTCCTCGATTGCCCCCCCTGCCGCATCTTTTACGTGCTTGTCTGCGTCGGGTGCCCCATTGCCCGCTATACGGGGAAAAAGTTCTGCAAGGGATCACCGTACATCGAATGGTATTGGCACCAGAACGATGTCCACGGCAAGATGTTTCGAAAAGTTTACTGCCCGGAATGCGAACGGCTGGCCCGTAACATGCGGGACTTCATGGTCGAGATCGTCGACCACCTGAAGGCACAAAAAGCGGCGGCGGATAGCGAGGAACAAGCATGAGGATCCGGCGACACATATTGCCGGTTCCCGACACGGGCGGGTCCCGGTGATGGTCGTGGTGGCATTAGGCCTGACCGTCGAGACGGTGGCTTTTATATTGGCGGGTATCGCATGGTTTCTATCCATGGGGTATACCCTTGCCGAAGCCGGCGCCGGCGCTGTGCTGATGGTATTCATGGCCCTTTCATTGATCCATCAGGTCTCCCTTTTTATCGGATCACCGCTGCCCGGTTTTATCCTGGAACTAGCCGCCCTGGCCGCCATTGTCTTTTTCGGCGTCCGCCGTTTGCCGCATCTGCTCCTCAAGCTGGCATCGGCAGCTCGCCCAATGCGCCAGGAGATATTTTCAGGGTTGACTGTCGCGGCCGCCTGGGCGGCGATGGCGGGTCTGGTGGTGGCGGGGTGGCTGTCGGCGGATCCCGTGCTGGCCGCCCATCCATGGAGCGGGCTGATGACCGGTTGGGCCGGCGGCGGCCTTGATCGAATAGCGGGCATCGATCCGATTCTTCCGCTCAATGCCACGGCCCTGTTTTATCACACGGCCCGTTTTGGCCTGGGACCCAACGCCTGCGGTTTCGGTTTGCTTGCCCATATGGCCGTGGGGTTTTCCACCTATGCCCTGGCCCGCCGGTATGCCTGGCCCCCCATGGCCTTGACCGTCACCCTGATGGTTCTGAGCATGCCACGACTGGTCTTATTGGGCTTGTGGCCCTCGGCAGAGCTGGTATCCACCGCGGCGATTGCCTTTTCCATGGTGCTGATCTACCGGCTCTTAGAGCAGCACCAGTCCGGAGATCTTCGCTTTTTCTTTCTCTGCATCCTGTTTTCGATTTATGCCAATCCGATGAGTATTGCCCTGGCCCCGGTGATGGGACTGCTGCTGGTGGTGGTCATGATCCGCCGGCACGGATGGCTTCTCTGGCGGGAACTGCTTGCGGCCCAACCGCTTTTAACTGTGTTGACCCTGTTGGCGGCCATCGTGTTGGCGCAGGTTCCGGTCTTTGCATGGAACCTGGCCCACGATCACCCGCTTGTCGGCACGGCCATCGCCTTCGATAACGACGGCATCCTCGGCACAGCCGCCAACCTGCTCCGCTACCTGTTCGTCAGTTTTGACCCGACTGAACCGGTGCAACGAATGCTGGTGTGGCTGGTGGGACTGGATCTGAGGGGCCTGGTGACGGGGATATACAACCGCCTGGTGATGCCGGTGTTTGGCCATGCCGGGGAGGTGGGTCCGTTTAGCTTGATTTTTTCCGGCAGCGGACATTTGGGCTTCGGTCCCTTTGCCTTGCTGCTGGTGGTGCCGTCGATGATTTACGCCCTGGTTCGGGGGCCGCGGCGCCTCAAGGCGGTGAGTGTGGCATGGACGGGATACCTCTACCTGGCGGCCCTGGTGGTTGCCTGGCATCCCGGCAGTATCACTGCCCTCAGCCCGCTGTATGCGGCCGGCGGCTTCGTCGTTGCCTTTGCCCTGCCTCCCTGGCGGCTCCGACGGCGCGGCATGCGGCTGCTTCAGATGGCCTTCGCCCTTCTGCTGGCGTGGT